>CBIHMX010000057.1:0-9643 GCA_966211115.1 uncultured Gemmatimonadaceae bacterium
GCTCATTCCATGCGGTGGGTGCTGGGCTTGATCGCGGTGCTGGTGCTTGGCGGTACCGCGCGTGCGCAGGGAAACTCCGGTGAGGAGGCGGCCATCATGAAGGTCGTTACCGGCGTGTTTGAAGGCCTGCGCAAGGGGGACAGCTCGATCGTTCGACCGCTGTTTCACGCGAAGGCGCGCTTGATCACTGTCGATTCGCGCTCGCCCAATGCGCGCATCGAGGAATCAGCCGAGGGGTTCATCGCGTTCATCGGCGGCGCGCAGCCGGGGGCGTTCGATGAACCGATTTCGAACGTACTGGTTCATGTCGATGGCTCGATGGCGTCGGTCTGGGCGGATTACCAGTTTTTCCGCGGCACGACCCGGACGCATTGCGGCGTCGACCACTTCCTGCTGGTGAAGGAGGGCGGGTCGTGGAAGATCATCGAGCTGGCCGATACCCGGCGGCGGGAGAATTGCGGTTAGGCAGCGCGGCCGGCGCAGCGTGCGAGCATGGAAAACGGGCAGGTGGAGGAAACCTCCAACCTGCCCGTCGTTCCGATTCGAGTGAAGCTGTCGATCAGTCAGGAACCTTGAATCGCCCGATCGTGTTCTCGTCGCTGCCGAACCAGACTTCGCGCGAGTTCTTGTCGAAGATCATGTGACGGATGGTGCCGCCGCCGGACGGTACCCAGGTCGTGCTCATGGGCGCGCAATCCTTGGTGTCGAAGCCGACGATGCGAACCTTGGCGCCCTCGCCGCCCGTTGGTTGCCTGCCGATCTCGGCGATCCAGATGCGATCCTTGTCGTCGATGGCCATGCCGTACGGCATGGCGTTCTGACCACCAGGGAGTTGCCACTCGTCGACCTTCTTCGTCGTCGGGTTCAACCGGCCCACCATTCCGCGCGAATAGTCGGTGTACCAGATCATGTCGTCCGACGTGATACCGATGCGGCGATCGCGGGCCCGCTCGTTAGGTAGCGGGTATTCGGTCAGCTCCATCGTGTTCGGGTCGAGCTTGCCGATGGCATTCGTGGCAAACTCATTGAACCAGACGTTGCCCTTCGAATCGATGGCGATGCCGTAGGGGTTCTTGCGGCCGTCCATCTTGATCACGTCCATCTTGCCGGATTTCGGGTTGAACCGCCCGACATACTGCGACTGCTGGGCGGTGAACCAGAAGTTGCCGTTCTTGTCCTCGACCATGGTGTGCGGATCGCGGACACCTTCGGGCGTGGGATACTTCGTGATCTGACCCGTCTTCGGGTCCACTTTGCCGATGTGGTTCGCCCGGTTGCCCGTGTACCAGATATTGCCGTCGCTGCCGACGATCTGGCTGTGCGGACCGGTGCCCGAATCGAGCGGGAATTTCTTGAATTCGCCGTTCTTCGGATCGAGCCGGCCGATATAGTGGCCCGTCTGACCAACGAACCACACGTTACCGTCCTTGTCGACCGACGGGTCTCTGGGGCGGGTCCTCTCCCACGGTACCTGCCACTCCTGGATCTTGACCGAGTCCATACCCTGCGCAGGGAGGACGGCGGCAGCAGCGGTCAGCAGCGCAACAGAGATCAACATGAGGCCTCCAGTGGGACCAGAATCAGAAAAGCCGTGAGTTCGATGGGCACAACATGAGAACCTGATCATAACTTTACGCGGAGTCGTATCTTCGCGTTCAGGGAACCAGCCGCAAGGGTAGCAGATTCCGGGTACCTGATTCGTTTCGTCCCAGGCCTCAACAAAACGGGGTCAGACGCCATTTCATGAAGAGGAAGCACGGAAACGGCGTCTGACCCCATTTCGGTTCAATCTCAAACGGAGCTGCACATGTTCGACAGATCGACGGTACGGGCACTGCGGGGAATCACCGCAGCTCTCCTGATCGCGACGCCGGTTGCCGCGCAGGAGCGCGTCGACCAGGCCGCCATCGACAAGATCAAGTCGGAGGCGCTCGACCGGTCCCAGATCATGGAAACGGCCAGTTGGCTGACGGACGTCTACGGCGCGCGCCTGACGGGCTCGCCAAACATCAAGGCAGCCGGTGAATGGGCCGCGAAAAAGCTGACCGAATGGGGCATGGTGAACGCCAAGCTCGAGCCGTGGGGATACTTCGGCCGCGGATGGACGAATGACCGCCTGAGCCTGCACGTGATTGCGCCGACGCCGTGGCCGGTGATCGCGTATGCGGCGGCGTGGACGCCCGGCACCAATGGAACGGTGACGGGTGAGGTGGTCCGCGTCGAAGCGGACAGCGCGGCCGACCTGCAGCAGTATCGTGGCAAACTGCGCAACGCCTTCGTCATGCTGGCGCCGGCGCGTCACCTGGCGCCGAAATTCATGCCCGACGCCGAACGGTATCGCCAGGCGGAACTCGACAGCATGGCCGCGTTAGGCCCGCAACCGGCGCGCGGTGGCGGCGGCGGTCGCGGTGGACGAGGCGGTGGTCGCGGTGGCGCAGGCGGGCCGTCATTCACGCAGATCCGCGCCGAGTTCCTGGCCAACGAGGGGGTCGCCGCGATCCTCCAGCCCGGTAGCGGTGACAGCACGCGTGGGACGATGGGCACGGTCTTCACGACGGCCACGGGTTCGCGCGATCCGCGCAACCCCACCCGCACGCTGACCCTGCTGCTGGCGCCGGAGCACTACAACCGCATTTCGCGCATCGTCGAGAAGGGCCAGCCGGTCCGCATGGAAGCGAACGTAAAAAACACCTTCTACGACCAGGACCTGAACGCCTTCAACATCCTCGCCGACATCCCCGGCACCGATCCGCAACTCAAGGACGAACTCGTCATGCTCGGCGCGCACTTCGATTCCTGGCACGCCGGCACGGGTGCAACGGACAACGCCGCTGGATCGGCGGTGATGATGGAAGCACTGCGGATCCTGAAGGCCACCGGCCTGCCCATGAAGCGGACAGTGCGGATCGCGCTCTGGACGGGCGAGGAGAACGGCTTGTTAGGCAGCCGCGCCTACGTGCGGAACCACTTCGGCATTCCCGGTGACAGCGCGAACCCGGTCAAGCCGGCGCACGAGAAGTTCTCCGGCTACTTCAATGTCGACAACGGTACCGGCAAGATCCGCGGTGTCTACCTGCAGGGGAACGCGGCGGTGGGGCCGATCTTCACCGAGTGGATGAAGCCGTTCAACAGCATGGGTACGGGCACCGTCACCATCCGCAATACCGGTGGCACGGATCACGGCTCGTTCGATGCGGCGGGCCTCCCCGGCTGGCAGTTCATCCAGGACGAGGTGGAGTACGGCTCGCGCACGCACCACTCCAACATGGACGTCTACGACCGCCTGGTGGCGGACGACATGAAGCACAACGCCATGATTGTCGCGGCATTCGTTTATCTGGCGGCGAACCGGGACGAGAAATTGCCCCGCAAACCTCGCGTCATCCAGTAAGGGCGATCAGGGCGGATTTTTCACAAGCGATAAGGACGGGTACTGCTTGAACACGGAGAGCACGGATCGACGGATGGACGCTGAACTGCTTTGGTGAGACGCTGGACGCCCAACCTTCCCTGTGCACGAATGGTTGAACGGGGGGGGGGCGTCCAGCGTCTCACCAATGCGGTACCGTGTTGATCCGCTGTTCCCGTGTCGTCCGCGTTCAAGCACTACCCCCATCTTTCGTCGTACAAGCACTACCCGAGCCATCGTTCGTAAGACAGGTTTGCCCCGGTGACGACTCCTGATACCGAGTTGCTGGCCCTTGCCAGCCGGCGCTGGCGCATCGCGATCGCGCTGACGGTGGTGATGGTGGCGCTGTACTTCGGCTTCATCCTGCTGGTCGCCTTCAACAAGCCGCTCCTGGCCCGGCCGGTCATGCCCGGCCTCAGCCTCGGCATCCTCGCGGGCGCGCTGGTCATCGTGCTGTCCTGGATCCTCACCTGGACCTACGTGCGCTGGGCCAATCGGCACTACGACCCCGAGCTCCAACGTCTGCAAGCCCAGTCGCGCCAGTGATTCTCGCGCAAGCTGCGGCGGGGCAGGCGACACGTATCGGCGAACCGAACGCCGTGGCGATGTCGTTCTTCTTCGTCTTCATCGCGATCACGATCGGCATCACCTGGTGGGCCGCGCGGCGAACGCGCACGACCGAGGAATTCTACGCCGCCGGCCGCACCATCAGCGCCGGCCAGAACGGCTTCGCGCTCGCGGGCGATTACATGAGTGCCGCCAGTTTCCTCGGGATCGCGGGACTCGTATCGACGACCGGCTTCGACGGGTTGATCTATTCCACCGGCTGGCTCGTCGGGTGGCCCGTGGTGCTGTTCCTCATCGCGGAACCGTTGCGCAACCTGGGGAAGTACACGTTTGCCGACGTGGTGGCGTCGCGGCTTCGTCAGGCGCCGGTGCGCATCGCGGCAGCCATTGGTACGCTCGCCACGGTGACGTTCTACCTCATCGCGCAGATGGTCGGCGCGGGTGGACTGATCCGGCTCATGTTCGGCCTCTCGTACGAGACGGCAATCATGATCGTGGGTGCGGCGATGCTCGCGTATGTGCTGTTCGGTGGCATGATCGCCACGACCTGGGTGCAGATCGTGAAAGCCGTTCTGCTGCTCGGCGGAGCGGCGTTGCTGGCGCTGATGGTGCTGTCGAAGTTCGGGTTCAGTCCGGTGCGATTGTTCGAGGCCGCGGCCGCGCAATACGGTGAAGGCGTCCTCGCTCCGGGTGGGCTGGTGGCCAAGCCGCTCGATGCCGTTTCACTCGGCATGGCGCTGATGTTCGGCACGGCCGGGCTGCCGCACATCCTGATGCGCTTCTACACCGTACCGGACGCGCAGGCCGCGCGCACGTCGGTGTTCTACGCCACGGGACTGATCGGCTTCTTCTACCTCATGACGTTCGTGCTGGGCTTCGGCGCCATGGTGCTGGTGGGTCCCGATGCGATCCGGGCCGTCGACGCCGGCGGCAACATGGCCGCGCCCTTGCTCGCCGAAACGTTAGGCGGGACGCCGTTCCTCGGCTTCATCGCGGCGGTCGCGTTCGCGACCATCCTGGCGGTGGTTGCGGGACTGACCTTGTCGGGTGCGGCGGCGTTGTCCCACGACCTGTGGGTGAACGTCGCCCGTGGCGGTCACGCCACGCCGACCGAGCAGCTTCGGGTGGCACGCGTCGCCACGATCGTGCTGGCGGTCATCGCCGTCATGCTCGGCATCACGTTCAAGGGCCAGAACGTCGCGTACATGGTTGGGCTGGCGTTCGCGATTGCCGCCAGCGCGAACTTCCCGGCGCTCGTGCTGTCGATTTTCTGGAAGCGATGCACAACGGCCGGTGTCGTCGCCAGCATGGTCCTGGGCACGGTTGCGACACTGACGTTGATCTACCTCTCGCCGACGATCCAGGTCGACATCCTCAAGCACGAGTCGGCCGCCTTTCCGCTCCGCAACCCGGCGTTGATCACGATCCCGCTCGGATTCCTGCTGGCGATCGTGGTGTCGCTGCTCACGTCGAATTCGGGTGAGCAGGCGGGGTATGCGCGCGTCGAGCGCGAGATGCATACGGGACACTGAAGTTCAAGGGTCAGACTCGATTGATCGGATCACCCTTCGGCGCCGGCGGGATGAATCGAGCCTGAGCCGTAAAGGCGTTGGACGTAGACTAGTTTGTACGGCTATGCCGGTCGACCGAAACAGATTTCCGTACCTCCCGGAACGCATCGAGGGTCTTGCCGAGGTCGCCACCAACGTCTCGTGGAGTTGGAAGCGCGATGCGCGAAAGGTGTTTCAGGTGCTCGACGACTCGTTATGGCACCTCACCAGGCACAATCCCATCGCCATCCTGCGCCGGATAGATCCCGGCCGCCTCAGCGATTGCGCGCGCGATCCCCGGTTCCTGGCGCTGTACGACACGATGATGGACGAATACCAGCGCGAGCAGACCTGGGATACCACCTGGTTCGCAAAGGAATTCGGCAACATCCCGCGGGAGAATCCGGTCGCCTACTTCTGCGCCGAGTTCGGGCTTCACAATTCGGTGCCGATCTACTCCGGCGGACTCGGTGTGCTTGCCGGCGACCATTGCAAGGCGGCCTCCGACCTCGGCGTGCCCCTGATTGGCGTCGGCCTCTTCTACACCAAGGGGTACTTCGACCAGCGACTCAGGCTCGACGGCTGGCAGGAGGACTCAGACGAGCGGTACGACGTCGTGAATGCGCCTCTCGAGCGCATTTACGGGTCCAGTCGGGAGCCGTTCCTCGCGCGGCTGGAGATGAACAGTCGCGAAGTGCACATCACTGCCTGGCGCATGCTCGTGGGCCGGGTGGCCGTGTACCTGCTCGATACCAACCTCGAGCAGAATCATGAGGAAGATCGTGACCTGACGTCGAAACTGTACATCGGTGGTCCCGAAGTCCGGCTCAAGCAGGAGTGGATCCTCGGTGTCGGCGGCGTACGTGTGTTGCGCGCGATGGGCGTCGATCCGGCCGCCTGGCACGCGAACGAAGGTCACGCGGCATTCATGATGGTCGAACGGATGCGCGAGCTGACGACCAGGGGCGTGGCCTTCGACGAGGCGCTCAAGCAGGTCCGCGCGCGCAGCGTCTTCACCACGCACACGCCCGTGCCCGCCGGTCACGACACGTTCACATTCGAGGACCTGGCGCGGTGTTCCGGTCCGGTGTGGGACGAGCTTGGCGTAAGCCGGGAGACGTTTTTCGAGATCGGAACGCACCCGACCGAAGAGCCCGGCCGCTTTCACATGACCGTGGCGGCCTTGCGTCTCTCGAAGCATGTGAATGGCGTGTCGCGTCGCCATGGCGATGTGTCACGGCACATCTGGGCGCCCCTCTGGCCCGACCACGAAGCGGCTCGCGTCCCGATTGGCCACATCACCAATGGCGTCCATGCGCAGACCTGGATGGCGCGCGAGGTCGCTGAACTGCTGGACGAGAAGCTCGGCGCCGACTGGACCGCTCGGATGACGGACGTCGCGATGTGGGAAGCGGTCCTCGGCATCGACGACGAAGCGTTCTGGCGTGTGCACTCGGTGCTCAAGGTCGCGTTGATGAACTTCATTCGCGAAGAGGCGCGTCGTCGCTGGGTTCGCCTGTGGAAGGAAGCGACGCACGTGGTCGGCGCCGGCACGCTGCTCAACCCGGACGTGCTCACGATTGGTTTCGCGCGCCGGTTCGCGACGTACAAGCGGGCCGACCTCATCTTCAGGGACATCGATCGATTGCGCGCCCTTCTGGTAAACTCCGCGCGCCCGGTGCAAATCATCTTTGCCGGGAAAGCGCATCCGGCGGACACGCCGGGGAAGGAGGTACTGCGGGCCGTGTACGGATTCACGCGTGATGCACGCCTGGAAGGGCGCGTCGCCTTTCTCGAGGATTACGAATTGCACCTGGCGCATCGCCTGGTGCAGGGGGTGGATCTGTGGCTCAACCTGCCACGAGTGCCCATGGAAGCGAGCGGTACCAGCGGCATGAAGGCGGGGCTCAATGGGGTACCGCAGCTGTCGACGCTCGACGGCTGGTGGCACGAAGCGTATGAGGGACTCAACGGATGGGCGATTCCGCCGGCGTCCACGCGCGCGACGCCTGACGAGTGGGACGCCGAGCGACTGTATCGATTGCTCGAGGAACAGGTGGTGCCGGCTTTTTACACGCGGGACGATTCCGGTGTACCCACGGCATGGGTACAGAAGATGAAACACGCGCTGCGCGTGGCGGGTCAGCAGTTCACGGCGCGTCGCATGGTCATGGAATACGTGCGGCAATCGTACGGCGCGGCCATGCGTGGCGACGGCACGCCTGACGATCCGCCAACGGCCTGACATGGAACGCCACCGGCGAACGCCCCCCACGATCACGCCCGGCGCGACCCTTCCGGTCGGTGCCCGGCCGGTGATTGGTGGTGCGCCTTCGTATCCGCTGACGTCCGGTCCCGATAACGAGCCGGTCACCGTCGTGCACCTGGCCGCCGAGCTGGCGCCGTTCGCGCGCACCGGCGGGCTGGGCGAGGCGGTGTCGAGTCTCGCGCATTACCAGGCCCGATCGGGGATCACGTCGATCATCATGATGCCGCTGTACAAGCAGGTCGTCGAGGTGGCGACGGACCTCGAGCCTGTGGGCGATGTCTTTCCCGTGCAGGTGGGGCCGCGCCGCGAGGAAGGCCGGCTCTACGAGTCCCGGGCCCTGATGAACAACCCGCGACAGGGCAAGCCGCGCATCCTGTTCATTCACAACCCGCAGTACTTCGGCCGCGACCAGATCTACGGTGACAGCCGCGGCGATTATCGCGACAACCACCGGCGGTTCGCGTTCTACTGCCTGGCGGCGCTGAACGCGCTGCCGAAAGTCGCTCGATCGCCCGTGCTGCTGCATGCGCACGACTGGCACGCGGCGCTGGCCCCGATTTACCTCCGCGCGTACGACTCCAACCCGGAGCGCGAGTTCTACCGGCAGACGTCGTCCGTGCTCACGGTGCATAACGCGGGCTTCCAGGGCCACTTCCCCACCGACACGATGGCGGAGCTCGGGCTGCCGTGGGAGTTGTACAACTTCGCGCAGCTCGAGTGGTATGGCCGCGTGAACCTGCTCAAGGGCGGCTTGGCATTCGCCGACGCGGTCACGACGGTCAGCCCGTCGCACGCGCACGAACTGCGCACAGCGGCCGGCGGATTCGGCCTCCACGATGCATTCATCGGATTGCGCGAGCGGTTCATCGGCATCGTGAACGGCATCGACCAGCACGAGTGGGATCCATCGAGCGATCCGATCATCACGGCGCGGTACTCGCGCGACGACCTGTCCGGCAAGAAGCGCTGCAAGGCGGCGCTGCAGCGGGCGTTCGGCCTGCCGCAGCGCGCGCGGGTGCCGATCTTCGGCATGAGCGCGCGCATGGTTTACCAGAAGGGACTCGACCTCATCCTCGGTAGCCCGAGGTTCCTGTCGCTGGACGCGCAGTTCCTGTTCCTGGGCCAGGGCGAGAAGAAGTACGTCGAGATCCTGACCGAGCTGGCATTGCGCGCGCCGGGCCGCATCGGGGTGCAGACCAATTTCACCGGCACGCAGGAGCACCGGCTGATGGCCGGCGCCGACATGATCATCATGCCGTCGCAATACGAGCCGTGCGGGCTGACGCAGATGCGCGCGCAGCGCTATGGCGCGCTGCCGGTGGCGCGGAAGGTCGGCGGCCTGGCCGACACCATCGACGACGGCATCACCGGTTTTCTCTTCGATGGCTTCACGACCAGCGAATTCCTGGCGGCATGTGTGCGCGCGATCGATCACTACCAGCATCCCGACTCCTGGCAGGATATGCAACGTGAAGCCATGTCGCGCGACTTCGGGTGGGAGCGGTCGGAGCAGAAGTATCGCGACGTCTATCGACGGGTGCTGGCCTCGCCTCGCTTCCGCCGATAACGAATGAACCAGGTGGACGTGGTGGTGATGTTGCACAGCCACCTACCCTACGTGCTGAACCACGGCCGGTGGCCGCACGGCAGCGACTGGATCTGCGAAGCGGCCATCGACACCTACCTGCCGCTGGTCGAGAAATTCCGGGCGCTCGATGCGCTGAACATCGCGGCCCCGGTGACGATCGGGTTCACGCCGATCCTGGCCAACCAGCTCGAGCACCCGACGTTCGCGAAGGAGCTCGAGGACTACTTCGAGCAGCGACTGGGCTTCTGCGACGAGGCACC
>CBIHMX010000058.1:0-9545 GCA_966211115.1 uncultured Gemmatimonadaceae bacterium
GTGCCCCACTCCCTATGCCCCGTGCCCCGTGATTGACTCCTTCCACGCGCTCCTGACCCCGGACATCGCCGAGTCCAGCAGCGAGCACCTCGAAGGTGTGCTCCGCCAGCGTGGTCTCGTCTTCGGTGATCGGCCGTTGTGCACGGTGCTCCGGCCGCGGCTCATGACCGCGGAGGAATATGCTTCGCTCCAGACCCGCGTCCTGCCGCTGATACGTGCGTTCCGGCGGATCCACGACCGGGCGATGGCCGATGTCATGTTCCGCCGTCAGTTCGGACTCGTGGACTGGGAGGAAACATTGCTGGCGGCCGACCCGGGATACGACACCCCGACGCCGACTTCACGACTCGACCTGTTCCTGGTCCCCGGATCGCAATCGTTAGGCCTGACCGAGTACAACGCCGAGACCCCGGCGGGGGCCGCGTACGGCGACGCCCTGAGCGACGTGTTCATGGACATGCCGGTGATGCGTGAGTTCGCGAAGACGCACGACCTCATGCCGATCCCCGCCAGGCACGGCGTGACCGGCGCCGTCCTCGGCGCCTGGCACGAATTCCACGGATCGCGCGCCAGGCCGCGCATCGCGATCCTGGACTGGCACGACGTCCCGACGCGGTCCGAGTTCGAGCTGTATCAGCAGCAGTTCCGGTCGATGAACATCGAATGTGTCATCGATGATCCGCGGAACGTCGAGTACACGGGCGGCAAGCTGATCGTGCAGGGCGCCCCGGCGGATGTGATCTACAAGCGCGTCCTCATCACCGAACTGGTCGAGCAATGCGGTCTCGAGTCGGCCGTCGTGCGCGCGGTCCGTGAGCGGGCGGTGTGCATGGTCGATGGCTTCCGCTGCAAGATCCTGCACAAGAAGGCGTCGCTGGCGGTCCTCAGCGACGAGGCCAACGCGGACATGTTCCCGCACGACGAGAAACTGGCGATCGCCGGCTCCATTCCCTGGACGCGCGTCGTATCCGAGCGGACGACGACCTGGCGTGGCGCAGCGGTCGACCTGGTCCGGCTCATCCTCGACCAGCGCGATCGGCTGGTCCTGAAACCTAACGACGACTACGGCGGGAAGGGCATCACGCTCGGCTGGACCGTCGATGGCGCGACCTGGGAAGCGGCGGTGAAGCAGGCGCTCGAATCACCGCATATCGTGCAGGAACGCGTGGAAATCCCGAGCGAGTCCTACCCGAGCTGGGTGGATGGGCGCGTTGAGTTCGCCGACCGGCAATACGACACCGCGCCGTTCATCACGAATGCCTCGCACATGGAGGGGCTGTTGACCCGCCTGGCGACGTCACCCCTGCTCAACGTCACCGCGGGCGGGGGAAGCACCGTTCCCACGTTCATCGCGCGGCCGCGATAGACGGGGTCAGACCCCGATCCGCGGCTGGATGGGGGATGGCGGATGTCGGTGTAAGCCATCAAATCAAGGTAGTAACCGCCGTCCGCCATTCCCCATCCGCCCTCGAGCATGAAACGGCCCTCCCTCACCATCGGTGTCGAGGAAGAGTACCAGATCATCGACCCGGAGACGCGTGAGCTGCAGTCGTACATCACGCAGATCCTCGAGGACGAGCGACTCGTTCTCGGGCAGGTGAAGCCCGAGCTGCACCAGTCCATCGTCGAAGTCGGTACGACCGTGTGCCACACGCCACAGGACGTGCGCGCGCAGCTCATCGAGCTGCGACGCAGCGTCATGGAGCTCGCGGGCCGGAAGGGCTACAAGATCGCGGCCGCGGGGACACATCCCTTCTCGCACTGGGCCAACCAGGAGATTACGCCGCTGGAGCGATACCTCGGCACCAAGGAGGCGATGGCGCAGCTCGCGCAGCAGCTCCTGATCTTCGGCACGCACGTGCATATCGGCATCGAGGACCGCGACTTTCTCATCGATTGTACCAACGTCTCTCGTTATGTGCTGCCGCACATCCTCTGCCTGTCGACGAGTTCACCCTTCTGGCTCGGCCATGACACCGGCCTCAAGTCGTATCGCTCGGCGGTGTTTCGCGCGTTTCCGCGCACGGGAATCCCGCCGTACATCGCGTCGTGGTCGGCCTTCCAGAGTTACATCCAGACGCTTGTTTCGACCGGCTGCATTCCCGACGGTACCAAGATCTGGTGGGACGCGCGACCGCATTCGACGTATCCGACGCTCGAGTTCCGGATCTGCGACGTCTGCACACGCGTCGACGAAGCGGTCTGCATCGCCGCGATCGTCCAGGCGCTCGTCTTCAAGCTCTGGAAACTGCGACGCGACAACATGACGTTCCGCGTGTACCCGGCCGAGCTGGTCGAGGAAAACAAGTGGCGGGCGGTGCGGTATGGACTCGGCGGCAAGTTGATCGACTTCGGGCGCGAAACCGAAAAGTCCGCACCGGACATGATCCGTGAATTCATCGAATGGTTCCTCGGCGACGTGCTCGACGAACTCGGCACGCGCAAGGAAGTCGAGTACGCATTCACCATCCTGAAGGAAGGCTCGAGCGCCGATCGGCAACTCGAGACCTATCGAAAGACCGGGGACCTCAACGCGGTGGTCGATCAGCTCATCGTGGAGACGGCTGAAGGCGTCGTTCCGTCGCCGTCGATGACGAGGACCGAGGAACGGGAAATCGAGTTCCGGCCCGTGTCCGAGGTCGAGATACCCATTGCCACGATGGCGGCCGGCACGCTGCAGGTGGGGACCGACGCAAGGGATTAATCGGGGTCAGACCCGATTAAATTCAGGACCATGACACGCAGCCGACGCCCCACGATCGGGGTCACGACGCAGACCCTGCAGGCCATCGATGGCATTCCGGCGGGGTTGCCGGCCTCGGTGGTGATGAACCAGCGCTATTACGAAGCCGTCGCCTCGGCCGGTGGCGCGCCGCTGCTCATTCCCCTGCTCGACGACGACGATGCGCTCCGTGCCGCGTACGAGGCGTGCGGCGGGATCCTCATTCCGGGCGGCGTGGACATGGATCCCGCCACGTACGGCGAGGCGCCTCACGAGAAACTCGGTCGCATCGATCCGGCGCGTGATCGCGTGGAGCTGCAACTCACGCGCTGGGCGGTCGAGGACCGGAAGCCACTGCTCGGATTGTGTCGGGGCCTCCAGGTGATCAACGTGGCGGCCGGCGGATCGCTGTACCAGGACCTGGATGCGCAACTGGAAGGCGCAATCAAGCACGACTACTTCCCGACCTATGGGTTCGACCGCGATCACCTGTCGCACGACGTGGCCGTTGCGCCGGCTTCGCGACTGCGCGGCCTGGTGGATGTCGAGCAGTTGCCGGTCAACAGCATGCATCACCAGGGAGTGAAGCAGTTAGGCAGGGGGCTGGTCGCATGCGCCCATGCCGCGGATGGGTTGATCGAGGCGGTGGAGTCGACCAACGGCCACTGGATGGTCGGCGTGCAGTGGCACCCGGAAGTCTTCGAAGCGGACGATCCACACACGCGTGACCTGTTCCGGGGCTTCGTGGAAGCAGCAGGATCGTAAGGGAGATGTGGGACGTGAGAGGAACGCGATGGGATGGAGTTCGCGAAGGTCTGCCTTGAAACGTTCCGCGAAGTGTCTCTGGACTCTGCTTGCTGGCCTCTGGCCTGTCGGTTGTACCATGGACCTGCAGCTCATCCAGGATCCGCCCGACGCCGTCGCCGTCACGACGACTGGGCCGTGGGCCAGCATGATTTACGTCGCCCGCACCGACAGCGGCGTCATCGCCATCGACCTCGGATGGACCGGATACGAGCGATTGATGCCGTCGGCGCTCGAGGGCATCAACGCCGAGCCCGCCGACGTGCGGTTCGTCTTCCTCACACACGGGCATCGTGATCACATCGCGGCCTGGCCACTCGTCAGGCAGGCCACGTTCTTGGTGGGCGCCGGCGAGGTGCCGATGCTCACGTCCGACAGCGGGTACAGCGGATGGGCCACGAGGCTGAGCGACGAGATCAAAGATTATCCCAGACCGGGTCCGGGTGAGCTGCACGTGACCGGCATGTCATCGGATACGAGCATCGTACTGGGACGCGACACGCTTTACGCGTTTTCGATCCCCGGGCATACGCCGGGAAGCATGGCGTACCTGTTCCGCGGCATCCTGTTCGGTGGTGACGCGATCAACTGGAGGCCAGGATCGGGTTTTCAGGGCGCGCGACCTGAGTTTTCCGACAGTGTGGAGCAGAGCCGGGAGAGCCTGCGATCGCTATGGCAGCGGTTGCCCGGCGAGCGCGTTCGTATCATGTGCAGCGCCCATGGGAAATGCGCTATCAGCGATTCCGTTCTGCGTAGGCGGGTAGTGCGATAAGGACAGGTAGGGCTTGAACACGGAAGACACGGGCACAATGGAGAACCGCTGATACTGCTTTGGTGAGAACCTGGACACCACGGGCCTCTCCTCGAAGTCACGATACGGCTTGGTGGTGTCCAGGTTCTCACCAAGGCCGTACCTGTGTCTCTCAATTGTTCCTGTGTCGTCCGCGTTCCAGCCGTACCCGCCCTGATCGTCCCTAACGACGAGTGCGCACCATCCACACGCGCAACTCACGCTTCCCGATGCGCATCGTAGTTGAATCGGACGCCGCCTTGCCATCGGGCTTCACGGCCGAAAACACAAGTTGAATATCGGGCGGCACATCGCAGAACATTGCGACACCCGACGCATCCGTCAGCGTTTCCGTGCCGCCGACTTCGGACGCCATCGCCGACTCGGGTCGCTCACGTCCGCCGACGAACTTCCCGGCCCAACGCAGCCACACGCGCAGGCTCGGCAACGGACGGGACGTAATGCTGTCGGTGACCACGACCCGCACCGCGCCGTTGTCGTCCTTCAACGGAGTGTCGGCGCAGACATGCAGCAGCAACTCGCGCGTTCTCGGTGCCCGGAAGGTCGCGTTCGCCACCGAGCCCTCGCGCAAATCGACCGCCTCGTCACCGACAAAGCTGCCGAGTTGCGTGTACGACGGATGTTCGGCGATGAGCGTGAACCGGCTCGACGGCAGGCTGTCCAGCCGGAACTTCCCCTCGGCGTCGCTTTTCGTCGTGAATGGCGTTCCGCCTAACCGCACCGTCGCATCGGGGAACGGCCGTCCCGCGCTGTCGAGCACGACGCCACTGACCGCGGCGGGACGCTCGTAAAGCTTCAGTCCCGCCGTGAACACCATGCCGCCTTCCTCGATCAGGCGATGCATCGTCGGCCTCACGATGACCGACGGTATGCGCGTGTGTGCATCCACCGGCGATACCGGACGGGCGTATTGTGGAAACCGCATGAAGAAGCGTGACGTGACCCAGGCGCCGCTATCGAGTTTTCCGAAGTGCACCTCGCCGCCGACGCGATCGGCCCCGTCGAAGTCCGGCAACATGGTGTATTTGAAGTCGACGAGTCGCAGCTCGAACGTTCGCTCGTCCATCCAGATGGTGCCGCGCACGTCGGGGATCTGCCGCGCGGGCACGGGTTCGAAGGCGATGCCGACCATGCCGCGGCGATCCCCTTTGCCTTCGGCGACACTGTAACAGTGGTCACGGCGGAAGGCCGCCGAAATCAGGACATCCGCGTCAGGCGCGTAGTAGTACTCGTAATCACCAACGGTGCGACGGTAGCCGATCCGGGAGAGAGAGTCGCCGCTCAGGCTGACGAACGGGCGGTCCATCATGCCGCGCCGCTCGCTGAACGACTCCTCCAGCACGCGCATGGTGCGCGGTTGCAGTGCTCGCACATAGCGAGTCAGGTGGCCTTCGAACAGCCGGTCGCGGAGCGAGATCTGCGCCGCCCGCAGTACCGTGCGGGCCTCGTCCCAGAGGGAGGACACCCGGCCGCGATCCGACTCCTTGTTGACGCACATGTTGGCGTCGACGATCCGCACTTCCGGCAACTTGAACGCGAGCGCTTCGAGCGAAACGTCCATGACCTTCGTTTCGCCGGCCGCGAGGTCGAACGGTTGCGACTCGAAACGCTCCACGCCGATGCGCTTGGCGTTCAGCCGGTATCGTCCGGCGCTGGCGCGAATGGCAAATTCGCCTCGGGCGTTCGACAGCACGGCGACGACCTGGGACGTGTCACCCGACATGGGCTCCAACGTGACCAGCGTCCCCGTGATCGGCGCACTCGAGGCCCGCTCGGTCACGGTGCCGCGCACGACCTGGGCCTGGGCCGCCTGGCCAAGGACCGAGAAGGCGGCTGCCAGGAGGAGGGGGGCGATCGGTCGCCCGTAGAAGGCGTTCTTCATTTGGGAGGAATCGTTACGAGAAACACCAGAGGACGGCATCCGTTTCATTTCGGCGTCAGGGGTTCCGCAGGATAGCCGCGGGAAATCGGCGCATGACGTGAACTTGGCACGATGGTCGCATTAAGGGGATGTGCACCTGGCGGGCATCACCGGGGAAAGGCGGGAAAATCATGCGTCCCAACAAGATCGCTGTCGTCGGTCCGGGGACTGTCGGCATACCAGTAGCCGCTCTGTTGGCATCCAGTACCGGAACTGACGGCTCACCGCCACCGCGTGTTGTCGTTCTGCAACGTCCATCGGTCACTTCTGGTTGGAAAGTTCAGGCGATCAATGCCGGCCGGTCCCCGCTCGGCGCGGCGGAGCCCGAACTCGATACGCTCATGGCCTCGGCTGTGGCGCGCGGCTTCCTCACCGCGACGCACGACCGCGACATCTGCGCCGATGCCGATGTCATCATCGTCTGTGTGCAGGTCGACCGCACCGGTCTCTCGCCGGCGCATGGCCCGCTGCTCGAGGCGCTGAATGACATCGTGCCGGCGCTCAAGGCCCGCCCGTCGCGATCCCGACCGCTCCTGATCATCGAGAGCGCGCTCGCGCCGTCGGCGATGCAGACCGTCGTCAGGCCGTTTTTCGTCCAGCACGGGCTGGTCGACGGGCGCGACCTGCTGCTCGCCAACAGCCCGAGCCGGGCGATGAGCGGTTGCCTCGTGGAATCGTTCCGGAAGTCCGACAAGGTCGTTGCCGGGTTACAGGCCGAGTCGCCAGTTCTGGTGGCATCGCTGTATCGGCGGATACTCGACCGTGGACGACCCATCGTCACGAACAGCCTGACGGCGGAGGTCACGAGTGCGGTGGAAAATGCCTTCCGCGACGTGCGCATCGCCTTTGCGATGGAGATTGCCAAGTACTGCGAGCGAATCGACGTCGACTTCCGGACGTTGCGCGACCAGGTCAACGACGTGCTGGAATGGAGCGACAACGTGGCGTGGAACCCCTCCACGGTTCCGAGCGGCGCCATGCTGCTTCCGACGGTTGGCGTTGGAGGGCAGGCGCTTCCACGCGATGGGGTGTTGCTCTGGTGGCGTGCGCTCGAGGCCAACCTGCCGTCGCGCAACAGCATTTTGCTTGCGGCGCGCGGCGTGAATGACGCGTCGCCCGCATCCGTCGTCAGGCGCGCTCGCCTCGACCTCGGACCACTCGACGGACGTCGTGTTTCTGTGCTCGGCGCGGCGTATCGGCCGAATTCCGGCGGCGCACGAAACTCACCGAGCCTCGTACTGGCCGGCCTGCTCCGCGATTCGGGTGCGGATGTGCTCGTGCATGACCCGCTCGTTTCCCGGACCGACGTCAACCTGAATAGCCCTGGACTCACCGGCAGGTACACGCACGACCTCGACGCCGCACTGTCGCACGCATCGCTGGTGTTCGTGGCCACGGGTCACCGGGTCTATCACAATATGACGGCACGACTGGTGCACCCCTCGTCAGGCATCGAGGGCGTCATGGACGCCTGCAGCCTTTTCAACGCCGCCGATTTTGGCGGCAGCGAGACACGGTACTCGGGCATTGGCTTCGGCCGGCGGGCACCAAATGGCCAGCTGGTGCGCAGCATCGTGTCGATGTACCGGGCCGTTGCTCGCGGTGTGGCGAACGAGCTCGAGGTGTTGATCAGGTTCCTCGATGCGCGGTATGGCGATGGCGCGTTCAACCAGGTCGACGCGTCCGAGGTGCGACGCTTGTCCGGAACGCATTGGCTCGGCTGTCGTCTCGAGCGGCCGGGTGATATTCGTGGAGTGCAGGAGTACGACGGTTTCGTCAGCGGCCTGGCGCAGCTCGCGGTCGACGCGTCGCCCCAGGGGTCCCGGATGCGCCGCGTGCCGGCGGAGCATGTACCGCCGGGGCTCTGGTTCGGGAACGAGAAGGCGGCGATCGCGGATCGGGAGACGCCTTGGTCGTTGACGCCCAAGCAATAGGCAACCAGCTGGTTTTGGCTGCCTGCTTGGAGCAGAACGGTCGATGAGCTGGTGCTGGTGCTGAGGGATCCCACTGGTCAAGTTCGAAGGGTCTCAGCAGCAAGGCAGACGCCGTGATCCAGCATCCCAATCGCCGCACCGCCATCAGGCATGGCCTGGCGGCTTCCGCGTCATTCCTCGCCGCGCCCTCGCTGCTCGAGGTTTTTGCGCGGATCGACCGCACATACCAGGCCACCCGGCCATGGCTGGCGGCGGCACTCAAGGCAGAGCGCTGGATCGCGCAATCGGCGCAGGTGGTACCGGACGGCATTACCTGGCCCGCGGACCCCACTGCCCCAAAGGGCATCTCGCCGGACCTCTACAACGGCATGGCCGGGATTGTCCTCTTCTACCTCGAGCTGCATAACGCGACGGGAGATGCCGACGCGTTGCGGATGGCGCGAGGCGGCGCGGACTTCCTTCTGGCGTCCGTGCCTGACGAGGCGAGCGACCGACCCATGGGACTGTACACCGGACTGGCCGGTACCGGCGTCGTCCTCGCGCACGCGTTTCGCGCCACGAAGGACGAGCGATACCAGGCGGGCGTGCGCAAGGTTCTGGCGCTGATCAATCGTTCCGCGAAGCGCACCGGACCCGGCGTCGAATGGAACGACAGCACCGACATCATTTCCGGGAGCGCGGGGATCGGACTTGCGTTGCTGGCGCTCCGCCGGGATACCAAGGAGTTCGACACCAACGAACTGGCCGCCAAAGCCGGCGACCGTCTCGTGGCTAGTTCGCAACTCATCGATGATGATAAACGCACGTGGCTCGTCTCGCCGCAGATGCCGCGGAATTATCCCAACTTCTCGCATGGCACGGCCGGCGTTTCGTACTTCCTGGCTCGCCTGAGCGGAACCACGCCCTACAAGGGCCACCTCGATGCCGCGCTGGCCGGCGAGCGTTACCTGCAGTCGATCACGACGAGCACCCCTGAGGGTGGCCGGATGATCTATCACAGCGCACCCGGCAATGAGAAAATCTTCTACCTGAGCTGGTGCCATGGCCCGGCGGGCACGGCGCGACTGTATCGCGCACTCGGCGCCACGACGGGTAATCCCCAGTGGGAGCAGCGGGTGAACGAACTCGCGCTGGGCATTCAGTCCATGAAAGTCCCGGAGCGGTCCCCCGGCTTCTGGAACAACATCAGCCAGTGCTGCGGCAATTGCGGCGTCTCCGAATTCTTCCTCGGCCTCTACCGCCGAAGCAAGGAAAAACGGCACCTGGAGTACGCCGAGGAGATCGGGCACGACACCCTCGAGCGCGCAACGACGGAAGGCGACGGCTTCAAGTGGATCCAGGCGGAGCACCGGG
>CBIHMX010000059.1:0-9487 GCA_966211115.1 uncultured Gemmatimonadaceae bacterium
GGCCGCGGCGTTGGTTACGCGAAGCTTCATCAACCTGCAGCGCACGGACCTGCGGTTCGACGCGGCACAGCTGGTCGCAGTTGAACTGGCCATCCCGGCGGACCGATTGGCAGTCAAGTCGGTGTACCTGGATTTTCACGACCGACTCCAAACCCGCCTGACGAGCATGCCGGGCATCGGAAGCGCGACGCCCGTCCTTTCCGTGCCCTTCGTCGGCAGCGGCGGCGGCATTGACGGCCGCGTCGCGCTGCTGGGCCAGAGTGCCGAAGAAGTGCAGCGGAACCCGACGGTGAACATGGAGATCATCACGCCGAACTACTTCGCGACGGTCGACACACCGTTGCTCCAGGGTCGTGCGTTCTCCGACGCCGATCGTGAGGGCGCCCCGGGCGTTGTGATCGTGAGTGCATCGGTCGCGCAGGCGCTCTGGCCTGGCCAGGATCCTTTGGGCAAGGTTATCGCGATGGGCCGCGGAAGGGAGCTGACGGTGGTCGGTGTGGTCCCCGAGACGAGATACCGCGATCTCAGGAGTGATCGCCCCAGCGTGTACTTCCCCCTGGCGCAGTCGTTTTTTCCCGTAGCGCCGGCCAGGTTGCTCGTCAGGACGGAAGGCCAGGTCAACGCAGCACCGCTCATTCGTCAGGCGGTCAGGGAAGTGGACCCGGCCGTGACCGTGGCGAACATCGCGTCACTGGAGACGCATCTCGAGGGCCCTCGCGCCCAGCCTCGTCTCAACTCGCTCATCCTGGGCGCGTTCGGTTTGACGGCCTTGCTGATGGCGGCGATCGGCCTTTTCTCCATGATGTCCGCGATGGTGCGCCGGCGCACGCGCGAGATCGGCATCCGGATGGCGCTGGGCGCCACGAGCCGCGCGGTTGGGAAAATGGTGGTTCTGCGAGGTTTTCTTATCGCCGGATGTGGAACGGTGGCCGGAATTCTTGCGGCGCGAGCGATGGGGGCGCTGCTGTCCAACCTTCTCTACGAGATCGAAGCATCGGACCTGGTGACGACAGTGAGTGTCTCGGTCGTCGTGCTGCTGGTTGCAGTCATCGCCAGTGCAAGGCCGGCGCAACTCGGATCGCGCCTGGAACCGGTAAACGCGCTGCGCGAGGACTGAAAGGAGCGGAGTGGGGAGCCGTTGAACCTACGGTTGCACACCCGTGGCGGCCTGCCGGGCGAGCGATACCAGGGTCCAGTACGGCGGCCGGTACCCATGCTCCGTTTCCCATTGCCCGGCCGCGGCGCGAACCCCGGTGCCTAACGCCGAGTGCCGTGCGTTGTACGACCGGTTGCGCAGGGCAGAGGCGGGGGACATGCCCTGCGGAATGGGTCCGGGACTTCCCGTGCGTTCGCGCACCCAGCTGTACGCCTTGAGCAGGCGGGCGACGGGCAACGCGTACCAGTCGAACGTCAGTACGTCGCCACGTTCGGCGCCCTCGAGCATTGCGTCCGTCACGGCATTGTCGATGTGGTCATCGAACAGCGATTCCGCGTCGCGCCATTCGGCCACTACGCTCAGCTGTGGATCGTACTCCAGATCCGACGGTTCCTGCGTCTCGAACTGCCTGACGCCAAACGAGGCGAGCCAGCGCCGGAGGCCTGGCGAGGAGATCGTCGAGATGCCGGTCCACAGTGTCACGCCGAGTTCTTGATAGGCAGCCGACGCGACCTCCGAGCAGAAGAGCCGTGATGCGTCGGCATAGTCCATCGTGAAGTCGTAGGGAATGTGCTCGCGCCGGGCACGGTCGAGCATCGCGGTCGCCGCGCGATGCGGGAGCATGGGATCCTGCTGCAGGGCAGGGAGATCAGGTCTCAGCCTGACGAGCATGACGCGGCGCTTCTTGTCGGCCAGGTACTCATCAGCGGTGCCGGTCGCCACGCCGCGCTCGATGTGCGCTTCGATCACCGTGATGGCATGGGTGGCGGAGTCGATGTGCACGAACGCGACGTGCGAGAAATTGCCCGGGAAGTCACTCCCGCGGGCGATGAGCGCCGAGGTGGGATAGCCGCCGCGCGACACGAGCATGTCGCCCGAGTGGAGCATGACGGCATTCGACATGGCCGACGGTGTCACCGACGGCACTTCGGCCCCGGTGTAAAGCGGGGTGATGCTGTCCTGGTGCTGGAGCATCACTTCCTCTACTGCCGCTCGCGAACCGTAGAGGGACTGGTAGAGACGATCGCGGACTTGTCGATTGGAAAGGTCCCAAGCCGTCGACTGCCACTTGATGACCTCGCGCAGCCGGCCCTGGAGCGCGACATAGTCGTTGGCGAGCGAACCACACGCCGCAATGTGCGGTGCCAGCGCAAAATAGGCGTTCTCGAGCGAATCCAGCGCCGGATCTGTAGCCGGAACACGGTTCGCGCCCAGCCTGACGAGTTCCGATTCCAGCGAAGCGACCGTGACAGTCGTCAGGCGCTCGTTGGCGCAGCCCTCGGTGCGTTGATTAGAGAAGGTTGCCTCGAGCGCAGTCCAGAGAGAATCCCGGTTCCACACATAGCGCTGCGCACCCTCGGCAGCGAGTGGAACGCCCGCTTCTCTTGCAGGCCAGGAAAGTCCGGCAATCGCAGCGACGCCCACGAAGCCCACAACCGCCCACCTTCGAGACAAGCGCCTAACCACTCCGGTCCATCAGCCGCGCCAGGCGGGCTTTTGCGTCGTTGACCTGGTCGGTAAGCGCAGGGGGCGGCATGTCGACAAAGTCGACGAACCGGCGCAGGTGAAGAATGGCTGCGCGGTGGTCACCAGCCGCCTCAGCCGCCAGCCCGCGCTGGTACGACGTATACGGAAAGATACTTCGAACGACTTGCGTGCTCCGCCGCGTGGGAACCAGGCCGTCCGTCCACTGCAGGTAGTGTTCGGCGCGCCGGCCATCGCCGCTGAGCGTGAGTGACCTGCCTATTGCGAGGCGGCTGAGTGCGACCGTGACTGGATCAGGATTCACACTCGCCAGCATGTCATCATCGGTCAACTGCATGAGGCTGTCCACCGCGCCCGTGAGGCGTTCACGCCAGAGTGCGCGCAGGCCCCGCGCAATGTGCCGAGCTGCCCGCGAGGTGTCGGCCATCGTACGCACCGCTGCCTGGAACCGTACCGAATCGCGCGTAACGATTGCCATGACGGCGTCGCTCCATGCAATTTCGTGGCGGAGCGCGGACGTAGTGTCAGTCAGGACACGCCGTGATTCCGCGAAGGCAGCATCGGCTTCCGCTGGTGTCATCAAGCCAAGCCAGGCCGCAAGCGCAGTGGAGCGGATGCGGGCTCCCCGGACATCGCCCGGCCCATCCATCCGCTCCAACCGGCCAAAAGTCGCCAGGGCTGACGCAATGTCACCGCGGGCGAATTGCTGTGAGCCACGTCCGAGGAGGTACTGTCGCTGGAAAGGCCTGATCTCGATGTCATTGGCAACGGCGGCGTATGCACTGTCGATCTGCGCCGGCAAAGTGAACATGGGAGGTAAGAGCAGCGCTACTTCCGCAATGATCGGTAGCGCACTCAAGCCGGCTGTCCCGGCCCTTATCGCAGCGGTCGCAGTGGCGGCGTCGAGAAAATGGCCAGTCCTGGCGTAGGCCTCCGACGGCACGACGAAAGACTTCGTCCAGAGATTCTCCGAGCCCCTGGAGAGCGAGTCAAGGCGAAGTGCATTGGCGATAATCGCGGCCGTGTCACCCAGTGAAAACGCAACCATCCAGCGATGCTGAGCATTGTCCGCGTGTCGCGGAGCAAGCGAATCCATCCGGTCCAGGTACGGAATCGCATTCCTCATCGGTATTCCGTGGACGGGCCCGAAATGGATGATCAGGTCACTGGCGCGGTATTGCGCCATGTGATACTCGGGAAAACGAGCAGCCACATCTTCCTGCGCCCGCAATTGATCCTCGAACGTCGCGTCAGGCGGAAGGGTGAGGCGAAGCGCCTTGTCACGCGCCGGCATGCGGTCGAACAGCGCATCGAGCCGTCGCGTGATTTCGTCGCCGACCGGAAGGACTGCTGCATAGCGCACGTGCGCCTTTCGCAGCCAGGCCTGCACGAAGTTCGAGTCGAAATCGGTGGCGCGGTCATAGGCGTCGAGGGCTTTCGCGATATCGAATCGCTCGAACGCGGCTTCGCCATCCAGAAAAGCGCGCAGCGCATCACCGGACGGCGTGGCGGCGTCGGCCAGCATGGGTGAAGGGGCTTCGCCACGACGCCAGATCTGCCGCAACAGGTCGGAGCTCAGCGAGTCACTCAATTCGCGCAGGCCGGTGACGAGGTTCTGGGCCCTGATGCGCGCCAGCGGCGCGCCGCCTTTCACGTCGTGGAGGGCGGCATCGGCGCGCACACCGCCGTCTTCGGGAACGAGCGCGCCATGCACGAAAAACGTCGCGCCTAACGAAACAGCCAGTTGCCGTGCGGCATCGAGGGAAACGGGCTGGGGCACGGCGGCCGCGCGCTGGAGCACGCTCATCGCGTCCACGGTGCGGATCGTTCCGACACCGTCGATGTTGGCACTGAGCGTGACGACGAGGTTGCGCCCGAGCTGCGCCATCGCCGAGTCGCCGGCGCTCCCGAGCGGCATGACCGCGATGACTTCCGTGCCGTCAGCGAAGTCCGGCACCGCTGCCCGGGTCGAATTCCAGAAGGCTGCCACCCCAAGTGCCGCCAGGCCCAGGACCCCTGCGGCGATGAGCGGCGTTCGCGTGCGGCGTTCAGGAGTGGCCTGGGCCGCGGCCGGCGTCGTGATGCTGTCGAGTGACGCGATGGCTTCGGCAGCCGACTGGGGCCGCTCGGCCGGCATTTTCGCCAGCAGGCGAGACGTCAGGCTGGCAATCTGCGGCGGAATGTCTCGACGACGGTCCGAAAGCTGTGGAACCGGCGCCGTCAGGTGGGCGGCGACGACGGATTGCGCATTGCCGCTGAAAGGCGGCGCACCGACGAGCATCTCGTACAGCACCGCCCCCACGGCGTAGAGATCAGCGCGATGATTCGTCGACGGGTCGGCCATTGCCTGCTCCGGCGCCATGTAGGCCGGTGTCCCGAGTGCAAGACCAACAGTCGTCAGGGTTGAACCAACCCCCGCTTCGGACAGCGCCTTCGCCACCCCGAAGTCGGCGACCTGGGCGTGTACGCTCTCCAGCAGGATGTTCTCGGGCTTGATATCGCGATGGAAGATCCCGCGACCGTGCGCAGCGCTAAGGGCGTCGAGCACTTCACGCGTTATGCGGATGGCGTCAGCGAGGGGCAGGGCGCCATCACGCGTCAGGCGCGCCCGGAGCGACTCGCCCGACACGTACGGCATAGTGTACCAGAGCAATGTGTCATCGCCGCCCGCGGCAAATACCGGCACGATGTGGGGATGCTGGAGCTGCGCGACGACCCTGATCTCCCGCCGGAAGCGCTCGGCGCCGGCCGCGACGGAATTCTCCATGTCCAGCGCCTTGACGACGATGCGCCGCTCGAGCGCCGTCTCCGTCGCGAGAAAGACGCGGGCCATGCCACCGCCGCCGAGTTCGCGGTCGATGACGATGCTCTCGCCAAGGGAGCGCTGAAGGCGAGTTCGGAGATCGTCGTTTTGAGGCGCGTCGGGCACGCTACAAAAGTGCCTTCTGCGATCACTTTCTGCGAGGTGCCGCCCGTTCGAACCGGCGATACCTCAGGTTCCCTTGCCTCGGCGCGCGGCGATCGCCGCCCGAACGCGATCCCACCCCTCGGGGTGGTCACCGAACACGCTGACCTTCCAGTCGTTCAGGTAGTAATCGACCGACAGGCCATCGGCATTTTTCTGATCCAGGTTGGCGCCCTTCTCGATGACGACGAGCGCTGATTCCCACTCGCGCTTGCCGATGAAGCCAACCACCGGTGGAAGACCACTGGACTGGAGCGCATCGACGTCCGCGCCTCGCTCGACGAGCCATCTTACCACCTCCGGATCATCGCTTACCGTGCCTAACGGCGTGTCGCCGGTTTCGGGATCACGGGCGTTGACGTCGACGCCGTGGTCGAGCAGCAAGCGGACCACCTCCTTGCCGACATCGTTCATGCCGAGGAGCATGAAGTTGAGCGCGTCCTGGCCGGTCGTGCCGATGCTCGTCTGTCGGGGGTCGGCGCCAGACTGGAGCAGCAGGCGCACCGGCGCCGCGTTTCCCCTGCGGTCGCGAGCGTGAACCAGCGCGAATGCCAGCAGGTCGTTCCCGGCCTTGTCCTTGCCTCGAGGTGGCGCCTTTCCGTCGAGCAGACGTGTCAGTGCCGCGGTGTCGGCTGCGGAAATCGCCTGTGCCAGGGACGCAAGAACCGGATCCGTGAAGTCGCCTGATCGAGCGTACTCGTTCTCGAAACTCTTGGCCTTGTACGCACGCACCAGCGGACTGGCGACGAGCAGAAGGACCGGCCATCCAAGGAGGACGGCCATCGTCATCACACCAGTGACCGATTGCCTCCGGATCGCGATATTGAGAAGCACGCCGGCGATCCCCACGACGACCAGCAAGCCAACTATCACCATCACGCCCAGGCCACGGCCGGCTTCGGGACTGGTGCTGCGGTCGGTAAAGACGCGGACCAATCCGTAAAGCAGCAGGATCACTACCGCCCCCAGTAACGACCACGCGAGCGGCACGAGAAATCGAAGATTCACGGATCTTTCCCCTGGATGTGTGGACGATATTTTCGTCGGTTGTGGCGAACTCGGGAAGACCGATCTTTCTTCATGAACCCATCTGATCCTGGTTCCAAATCAAAACCTCCCTCCTCTCTCCCTGTCGTCCTTTCCTTGATCACAGGACCGACAGCGCCGGACATGGAGCAACTTCGCGCCGAAGGCGTGAGACGGCACCAGGAGGAACTTGCCCGCGCCGAGCAACTCGCCGCTCAGGCGCGCGCCGGCAGCGCATCAGAGCGAAAGCCGATCGAGCAGAATGGGCAACCGGCAGTCGGTCCAGGCCAGCACCTGGTGGAATTCGACTGGCGCGGAGAAACCGCGACCTATTTCGAACAGGTTCGGCTGGTGACGCTATCATGTGCGTACTGGGGAGGTCCGACGGGCACAGTCACTCACCTGTTCGGTGTCTGGGAGTATCCCGACGGCCGCCGCGAGCCGCTGACAGACCCGGAGCGCGCCGAGGTGCTTCACGCTGTCGTCGAACGGGCGGCATCAGTTCACGGCATCACGCTGGAGGTTCGCGATGCATGAAAGGCGGGCGGTCCACTCGTTGTCGGTCAGTCATGCTCCCGCGAGCCAGTCGTTATGCGAGGATCCGGAGATCGCGGCGTTGCTCGGATTGAGCCGTTCGCCGTCGCGGGACGATGTCACGAGGTTCATCGAGGAACGACTCGCCGCGCGCAACGCGGGAAGCGCGTATGTGTTCCTCCTGACGCAAGGCACTACGATCCTCGGCATCTGTGGTTTGTTGGACGCCGGTTCCGGAACTCCGCCGGAATTGATGGTTGCCACCGCCAGCGGTCACCGTGGCGCCGGGCACGCCACGTTCGCCTCGGAACGAGTGCTGGAGCTGGCCTTCGTGAACCTGCAGCTCGAACGTATTCAGGCGCATCCTGTCATGAGCCATCCTGCCTGCTCGCGCCTTCTCAGCCGGCTCGGTTTCAGCACGACGGGAGGGAGAGCGGAGCTGACACGCGGCCATTGGCAGGACGGACGGAACCGGCCGGCGTTAGGCGCGCTTCACCCGGCCCTGAGCGCCATCCTGGCGGCGGAGCTGGCAGCCGGAAATGAAGTGGCCGAAATGCGGACGGGCTGGCCCAAAGCCGGCAGTGTTTTCGTCGCGCTGCGCCAGTCATTCCTGACACGCCCGCCAAGCTTGCCGGAAGGAATCCGTTACGCCGAGTTGAACGATCCACACTGGTGGAAGGCGGAGTACACCTCCGAAAACCCCCAGCACATCCTCGCGTCGCACTGAAACTCGTAGCCGGTCGTCAGCCGTGCTGGCGAACCGTCGTGCCAGCGGCGACTTCATCGCGGCTGAACAGGACGCATCCGGTGACGGCCACGACGAAGGCAAGCGCGGCCGCCATCCGGACGTAATTGGCGATGACACCATCGTGTGGCAACAGGTCCCACTCCGTGAGCAGATACCACCAGTCGTGGATCACGTTTTCACCGCCGAGCAACGGGAGCTCCTGCGCCTGCGCATCGCCAATGTAGAGCGCCACGTTGGAGAGGCTGGCCCCGACCCAGGCCAGGATCACCGACGCGGCAAACCGGTCGCGCCTGACGAGAAAGTAGGCGACGAAGACGGAGGGGAGCAGGACCTGAAGCAGGGAACCACCGAGGACGACCAGCGGATCGCCGAACGCCTGGAAGAAAACGTGTCCCGCTTCATGCACGGCGAGGTTCACGTCGTCGAGCAGGTCCCAGTGTTCCGCATTGCGGAAACGCGCCAATCCGTATGCGGCAATGGCGGCCGCGGTGAGGATTCGCAGCAGTGGTCGAGGGTTCCGGACGATGTTCGAGGCCACGTTCGAGGACGATCATCCGGCCCCGTGGACACGGCCGATCAGCCGATGCTGATATCACCCTCGATGCGTTCAAGCGTCCCGAACCCCTCGAGCTCCAGTACCGCGCGAGCCTTGACCGTGGCCTTGCCCTCGAGCTTTCCATTGGCGAGGCCCGCCGCGACGGCCTTTTCGATCTCGCGCTGCGCCGTGACCCCGAAGTGCTTGAGGAACTTTCGCACATCGAGATTGAACCGTTCTTCGTCCATGTGAGCCGTCCCCGCTGTGGATGAGCCTTGAATGTGTTGTGGTGCACGGCCGTCCGGCCGCCGGTCGACAGGCGACTCAGGTCTTGCTGCTGCAGTTGAACATCCAGCGCGTGCCGAAGCGGTCGGTGAGGCTGCCGAAGTAATCGCCCCAGAATTGTTCGGCCAGTGCCATCTCGACTGTGCCGCCCTCGCCTAACGCGTTGAACAGGCGGTCGGTTTCGTCCCGCGTGTCCGGCTCCAGGTTGATGTACACGTTGTTTCCCTGGTTGAGCGTGAACCCCATCGATTCGGGCGCATCCGTCCCCATCAGCAAGTGGCCCGCCAGGATGGGCAAAGAGATGTGCATGATGAGCTTCCTGTCGGCCTCGGCCAGTGCAGGCTGGCCGGGAGCGGGCGGCATGTCGCCGAAACGCATGACCTGACCGGAGAATTCGGTGCCGAACACCTGCTTGTAGAAGTTGAATGCTTCTTCGGTCGATCGCTTGAAGTTGAGATAGGTACTGACGCTGGCCATGGCAGTATCTCCGTGCAGTGTTCTGTTGCGAGGGAACGCAGTATGTCGAATCGCGTGCGGCTCGCGCCACTCGATGCGCAACACCGTCCGGTCGACCCGGGCTGAAGCGTCAGGCGCGCGGTTGAAGACCGCCGGCGGCAACACCGGTCGATAGAACCGTAATGAAATCCTGGACTGCCGCGTCGCGCTGCTGTGCCTTGCGAATCGCGGCCTACCAGACGCGAAACGTTCCACTTCGACCGAGCCGCAGTGGGACCAATCGGCCCGCTTTCACCT
>CBIHMX010000060.1:0-9298 GCA_966211115.1 uncultured Gemmatimonadaceae bacterium
CGTTTACGTCAGTGAGCGCGGTTCCCTGGTCGCGAGCCGCTTCGATCCGGCCTCACGCCGAACCATCGGCGAGCCCTTGCAACTCGCCGAGCGGGCGGCTTCCACGCCGAACGCACGCGCGTTTTCCATATCGCGGAACGGATCTCTCGTGCTTGTCGGCGGGATGTCCACGAATGGACTTGGCGTATCGGGAAACCGAATGCTGCTGGGGACGATCGGAGGCTCGTTGGACACGCTGCGCTTGCCTCCCGGGCGGCGTGTGCATCCGCGGTTTTCACCCGATGGACAGAGGTTGGCATATCGCCTCGAAGGAACAGGCCCGCGCGGCGAAGGAGACCTGTACACGTTCGATCTTGTCGACAACACGAACACGCAGCTGACGTTCGGCGGAAATAACAGTGACCCAATATGGTCGCCCGACGGGAAGCGGCTGGTGTTCAGTAGAAAGACCGATTCCACCAGCGGAGACTTGTACGTCAAGCCGGCCAACGGCAGCGCACCGGAGCAGCTTCTGCTTCTTCTGCCCTATAACCAGTGGCCGACGGACTGGCCGTCCGAAGACCGGATCGTGCTGGTCACAGACGCGCCTGACGGGCATGACCTGTTACTGTGGTCGCCGGCGAGGGACGGAGAGCCCACTCCGTACCTGACGACACCATGGGCGGAACGGGACCTGCGCGTGTCACCAGATGGAAAGCTGGCGGCGTTCATCTCGAATGAGTCCGGCGCCGCCGAAGTCTGGATTCGCGACTTCCCCGTGCCACAGGGAAAATGGCGCGTCTCGCGTGGAACCAGTGCGGCCCCACGATGGTCGAGCGATGGGCGATATCTCTTCTATACGCACTCCGGTGGGGGCTCGGGCAGCGACACGTTGTACCGGGTTCTCGTGGAGAAACGGTCCGCGGTTTCGGTATCCGGTACACCGGAGGTGATGTTCATCGGTGACATCGATGGCAACGCCAACTGGGATCTTCATCCCGATGGGAAGCGCTTCGTCGTCGCGATGCCCGAGAGCGGCGCGCGCCCGGCCGCCACCATCACCGTCCCGACGGTGGCGCGGTATGGCATCACGCTCAACTGGGTGGCGTCGCTGGAACGGGAAATGGGGCAGAAGGCCAAGGAATGAAGCCGCGGGAGCGATCGGATGGGGCCGGCATCTTTCCGCAAAGGAAGGGGATCACATCTGGGCGATTGACGCGCCGCGCGGCCTGCCGGGTCATCGGCGAGCGGACCGCGGCTGCCGCGTTAGGCATGCGCGTCGCGATGATGCCGGACGCGGGGCGCCCAACGCAAGGCGGAGGGCTGCTGATCCGCGGTGGCCGTGTCGTGAACGCCGATGGAATTCGCGGTGCCGACGTTCGCATCGACGCCGGCCGCATCGTGCAGGTCGCCTCCAGCATTGCGTCGACGGCCGGAGTGCAGACGATCGATGCCCGCGGCAAGCTCGTGATGCCAGGAGGTATCGATCCGCATACGCACCTCCAGCCGGCATTCGTTGACGACCTCACCTCGGGTTCGCGCGCGGCACTCGCAGGCGGAATCACGACCATCGGGACCTTCGTCCAGCCACGTCGCGACGAAGCACCGGAGGCGGCGTTCGATCGCATGGTGGCGCTGGTCGAAGCGCAGGCCATTGCTGATTTCATCCTGCACACGATGCTGGTCCCCCCGCGACGTGAGCAGATTCCATTGCTCGCAGGACTTGTCGCACGCGGTCAGCCGAGCATCAAGGTGTTCATGATGTGGGAGGATTTCGGCGCACAAGTGCCGGCGCTCATCGAGGTGCTCGAGGCAGCGCGCGACGCTGGTGTCGTCACGCTGGTGCACTGCGAAGATGGCGCGCTACTGGCAGCCGCGGTTCGGCGCTTGACAGCCGCGGGAAGGACATCGCTCGCTAACTACGCCGAGAGCCGTCCCGTCATCGCCGAAGTGGCAGCGACACAGCAAGCAGCGTCGTTATGCGAAAGCACCAGGGCGCCCATGCACGTCGTGCACTTGTCGAGTGCGCGCGCGCTCGACGCCTGTCGGGACGTCAGGCGCCGTGGCCTGCCGTTCACGGTCGAGACACGCCCCCTCTATCTGCACGTGACCGACGAGGTCATGCGCGGCCCGGATGCTCCACTGTATGTCGGTCAACCGCCGATTCGCTCGCGCGAGGATGTCGAAGCGATGTGGTCAGGCATACTCGATGGGTCGATCGATTTCCTGGCGACCGACCACGCGCCGTGGACGCGAGCGCAAAAGCTGGATCCGGCGCTGACGATCTCCCGCGTGCGTCCGGGCGTGAGCAATCTGCAATACATGCTGCCGATGTACTACTCGGAAGGCGTGCGAACCCGTCGGATCGCGCTCGAGCGATTCGTCGCCACCACCAGCACCAATGCGGCCAGGCTGTACGGCCTGCATCCCCGCAAGGGAATCATCGCCGAGGGCAGCGATGCAGACGTGGTCATCTGGGATCCGGAACAGCGTCGCACTGTTCGTGCTGAGGACGACCTTTCGAACTCGGACTACTCGCCGTACGAGGGTCGCACCGTTACCGGATGGCCGGTCATCACGATTCGGCGCGGTGAGATCGTCGGCAATGAAATGACGGTGATCGGCATGCCCGGCAGTGGCCAACTGGTGCCGCGTGAACGGTGGCGCGGCTGACTCAGCGCATCGCCACCACCTCGATTCTTCGCCGTTCAAGAACCTGGACGCGGATCAGGCAGAAACATGCGAATGGGGACGGAGCCGGTGTTTGTCGTCGCCGCATCCGTCTGTTTTCGCCTGCTCCGCGACTGCGGGGTTCTTGTCCAGCCAGGCTTACCGCGGCCAACCCGTTTGGGGGAGTCCTTTCGTAATCGCCAGCGCGTTCTTGTAGTAGACCTTCTTCAGCACCTCGTCAGGCAGATCGATGCCGTAGAGTTTCCAGAACGCGTGGTAATCCCGGTAGTAGTCGAAGTAATCGTCCCGCGTCTCGAAGACCCGCCAGTAGTACGGATACTCACCCGGCTGGAATGAATCCTTCCCGAACAGGATCTTGTCCTGGTACTTCACGAAGAAGTCGTGCGCTGCGCGCGGCTGCCGGCCGATGTCGTACAGTACCGCTCCCACCTCGGTATAAACGTTAGGCAGGTCGAGCAGCTTGCCGAGCCGGGCGAGGTCGGAACCGTGCCACCCCATGTGGGCGGCGATGAACGTCGTCTTCGGGTTTCGCTTGAACAGGTTATCGCGCTCGGCCATGATCGAGTCGAACGGCGGCACCGAGCCTTCCTCGACCCGCCGACCGGGAAACAGCGCCAGCTCCAGCCAGCGCTCGTTATGGTAGTCGATCGTCTCGTAGAACTCCGACGGATCGGCCGTGTGGATGAACACCGGCACGCCCAGCCGCGCCGCCGCTTCCCAGATCGGGTTCAGCTCCGGGTCGTCGAGCCGCAGGCGTGAGCCATCCGCCTTGCGAATCGTCTGGCCGAAACCTTTCCCCACCTCGCCCACGCCCACCGCGCCTGCCTTGATATCTGCCTCGAGCCGTGACACCGCGCGTTCGGCCCAGCCGGGTCCCACGTTCTGGAGGTCGATGCCGGTGAAGACCGCGACTCGTCCCTTGAGTGGCGACGCGTTCACCAGGTTGAGCGTTCGCGTCAGGCGCTCCCCGCTCTGGTTCTCGGCGGCGATCATGAGCCCGATGTTGAGGCTGTCCATCGATGCCTTGAGGCTGGCCAGTCCCTCGGCGGAACCCAGCAGCTGCTGGGGATGGCCGTGAAAGTCGATCGCTGGATACTTCGCCCGCGGCTTGAGGTGTTCCGTGGTCACCAGCGTCGATCGCGGGCGATAGTCGAGAATGCTCGGCGCCGGCAATTGCGGTGCCTGGCATCGCAATGGCCTGACTTCGGTCATGCCGGCCGGACATTCCTGCCCGGGCGAAATCGTGGTTGCCGCTTCACCTCCGCGGCCTCGGCCGCCCTGGGCCGAAAGTGACATCACGCCGAACAGTGAGAGCGCGGCGGTCTGGCTGGCCAGGAAGAACAATCTGCGCATGAAGGCTCCGTAAGCGCGGACCCGGAATCTGCCCCCGTGCACTTTCCGCGTGAAGGGACTCGGGGCGTTTATGCCATAGCGGCACAGAGGGGCCTTTACGTAACCTTGGAGCCCATGGCCATGGACCTCGCCCGACTCACCCACGCGCTGGCGGGACGCTACCGCCTCGAACGCGAGCTGGGGTCGGGTGGCATGGCGACGGTGTACCTCGCCCACGACGTGCGCCACGAACGGCGCGTGGCCCTGAAGGTGCTGCGATCCGAGCTGTCCGCCGTGATCGGCGCGGAGCGTTTTCTCCACGAGATCAAGACCACGGCGAACCTGCAGCATCCGCACATCCTCGCTCTGTTCGACTCGGGTGAAGTGGACGGCACGGTCTTCTACGTGATGCCGTACGTCGAGGGTGAATCGCTGCGCGACCGGCTCAACCGGGAGACTCAGCTCCCGGTCGACGAAGCGGTGCGCATCGCGCGAGAAGTCGCCGACGCGCTGGACTACGCGCATCGCCGCGGGGTGGTGCACCGCGACATCAAGCCCGAGAACATCCTGCTGCACGACGGGCGGGCGGTGGTGGCGGATTTCGGCATTGCACTCGCGGTGAGCCGTTCCGATAGTGCCACGCGCATGACCGAGACCGGCATGAGCCTCGGCACGCCGCACTACATGAGTCCCGAGCAGGCGATGGGCGAGCGGGAGGTCACCGCCCGCAGCGATGTTTACGCGTTAGGCTGCGTCACGTATGAAATGCTCGTCGGTGAACCGCCGTTCACCGGCCCGACGGCACAGGCCATCGTGGCGCGAGTCGTGACCGAATCACCACGCTCTCTGACAGGACAGCGTCACACGATTCCGGCGCACGTGGATGCGGCCGTGCGGCGGGCGCTGGAGAAGCTGCCCGCCGATCGTTTCATGAGCGCCGCGCTATTCGGCGATGCGCTCATGACGCCCACGGCCACCGTCTCGTCACCCGTGCCAACGAGTCAACGATCGGGCCGCGGCCTGGCGCGGATCGTTCGCAATCCATGGTGGGCGTGGGGAACGGCGATGGCGCTTGGCGCGGCCGCGATCGCGCTCGCGACGCGCGGGGTGCTCGATCGCGGCCCGATGCCGACCATGCGCTTCGACGTCCCGCTCGACCAGGCCGAGTCGTTCGCGGGGACGAACTCCGTGCTGGTCACGCCGGATGGGAGCACGGTGTTGGCGCGAGCGATCGTCGGTCAGCGACCGGTGCTCGTGGCGCGCCGGCTGGACAGCCTCCATTCCACTGTCATTCCCGGCTCGATGGGTGAACGCTACTTCCTGTCTCCCGACGGGCAGTTCGTCGCGTTTGCCGCAAACGGAAAGCTGATGAAGCTCCCGATCGCCGGTGGCACCCCGGTTCAAATCGGTGAATCAAGCTGGGGTGGTGGCGCCTGGAACAGCGACGGGCGAATCGCCTTCAGCAAGAGCTACCAGAGTGGATTGTGGGTCGTGAACGAAGCGGGTGGCGCCGAACGCAAACTCACGGAACCGGACACAGCGAACGGCGAGCTCGCCCACTGGTGGCCGCAGTGGCTGCCGGACGGGAAATCGATCCTGTTCACCGCCTATCGCACTCCGATTTCTCGCGCGACGATCGAAGTACTCGACGTGGAGTCTGGTGCGCGCAAAGTCATCATCGCGGGCGGCGTCATGGGCAAGCTGCTGCCGACGGGTCACCTGTTGTTCGCCAGAGACGAGACGGTACTGGCCGTGGAATTCGATGCCGGAAAACTCGAGGCGATCGGCTCGCAGACCGTCGTGATCGATGATGTATCCATGAATTTTTCCGACGGGCATGCGTCCTGGGACGTGTCCCCGAACGGCACCCTTGCGTACCTCCGGGCCAGCTCGGCAGGCACTCGCGTGACCGTCGTGGAGGTGGATCGGAACGGGAATGAACGCCCGCTGATCCAGGCACCGGATCGTTATGCAGAACCGCGCTGGGCGCCCGATGGCAAGCGCCTATCCGTGACGTACGCCGCGCCACGCTCGGCCAACGACGTGTGGGTATATGACCCCGACCGTTCGAGCCGGGTCAGGATCACGACGGAGGATGCCGCGGACTTCGGTGCCGTGTGGACGCCCGACGGGCGCGACCTGATCTACATGAGCGAGCGCCCGCTCTTCGAGCTGTACCGGCGCACGTCTGACGCCAGCCGCAGCGGCAGCCGGTTCATCGGTGGCTTGCACGACCGCATCACCGGCAACGTTTCGCGAACCGGGATTCTGACCTTCGTTCTCAGCATGTCGGGAACGTCGGAGATCTGGACCGCGCCCGTCGATGAGCCGCAGCGCGCCTCTCGTTATGTGGCCAACGGCTTCACGCTCGGGCATCCGGCGATCTCGCCCGACGCGCGGTGGATGGCGTACGACTCCAATGAAGCCGGCCGGCTGGAAGTGTTCATCCAGTCGTACCCCGACCCGACCGTGAGTCGCGTACAGGTATCGAGCGGAGGCGGAAGCGAGCCATGGTGGACGAAGGGCGGACGTGAACTGGCGTTCCGTCGCGGTGATTCAGTCATGGTCGTTTCGGTCGACCCGGCCACCGGCGCGGCCGGACGCCCGGTGGCACTGTTCGGGGGCCCATACCAGAGCCGCGAAGACTGGTCCGTGCCGGCGAGCTACGACGTCTCGCCCGACGGCGAGCGATTCCTGATGTTGAAGTTTCCCGAGGGCCAGGAACTTCGGCGCGTCAATGTCGTGACGAACTGGTTCGCGGATCTCAGGAACAGGAAGGAGCGCTAGCCGATCAGAACACCAACCCGAACGTCACCGGAATGAACTGTGCCTTGCTGAAGCCGACCTTGCCCTCGTCGTAGGACGCCGCCCCGATCCGGGCCTCGACGAAACCCCGCACGCTGCCTAACGCGAACCGCAGCCCCGCCCCGGCGTCGAACGTGAATTTCTTCGATGATTCTTCGCCGCCGCCCGTCAGCGCACCGGGCGCCGACAGCGACAGGATCCCGCCGCCGGCCAGCACGTACAGTCCACCGCCGAGTGGCAGTTCGAGGTTGCCCATGAAGGCCATCATGTTCGTCACGTCGTCAGCGTTCGGGGTCAGGACCGGTTCCTTGAGCTTGAACTGCGTGAGCGAAAACTCCGGCCGCAACGCAATCGGGAATCCGGGAATGTTCACGATGAGCGACGCGTCGTAGTGGAACCCGGGATCGTGAAAGTCCGCGAGATCGCCGGATGGAACCGTGAGCCCGCCACTGATCACGAGACTGATTGGACGCGTACTGCCCCCCATGTTTCCGAACTGGGCGTGCACCGCGGACGAAGGAACGACGAGCGCGAGGAGCGTGAAAAGGAGCAAACGCGGCATGTAGACTCCGGATGAGGTCGAACCACGCCTGAATCTGCCGGTGTCCGGGCGGTCTCGACAGGCACGTCAGTGACGTTCTGGGTTCAACCGGCCAGGCGGAAGAACGACTCCGGCGCTAAAGTCAGTCGACCAAACGGAAAGGTGTGAGATGTATGGATTGATCGGTAAGATGAACGCAGTTGCCGGCAAGCGGGATGAACTGGTGCGCGCGATGCTCGGCGGCACGCGGTCGATGCCGGGGTGCCTCTCATATGTGATTGCCCTCGACCCCGATGATTCCGACGCGATCTGGATCACGGAGGTCTGGGACAGCAAGGAAAGTCATGCCGGTTCCCTTGCCCTGCCTCAGGTAAAGGCAACGATCTCTGTCGCCCGGCCGTTAATCGCGGGCTTCAGCAACCGGGTGGAAACCATCCCCGTTGGTGGGCACGGACTGAACACGTAACGGACGGACTGAGGTACTGGGCGACGCAACACAGCGCCAGCGTCTTGCCCCTCCCTTTCACGCTGGCGATTCTGCACGGTCATGGCTTCGACACCGAGTGGGCGATTTGACCGGTCGATCGTAGACGGTCCGATCGCCCCAGCCGTCTGGAAACTTGCCTGGCCCACGATGCTGCAGAACGCCTTTGGCGGACTGCAGGGCATCGTCGATCACATTATGGTCGGCAATTTCGTTGGGTACACCGGGAACGCGGCGATCGGGGTCTCGTGGCAGATTTTCCTGGTCGTGATGGTGTTCGTGAGCTCGCTGTTCTCCGGCATGGCCGTATTGGTGGCACGGTTCGCGGGCGCCGACGATCCGGAGAAAGTGAACCGCACCGTCGCGCAGGCGATGATCACGGCGGCGGTGCTGTCGGTGGCGGTGCTGGCGCCGATTGGCTGGTTCGCGGCACCGTCGTTGCTGGAGCTGGTGAACGCCGAACCGGCTGTCCAGGCGGAGGCGCTGCCCTTTCTGCGCCTCATGTTCGTCGCCAGCATGGGCATGATGATGTTCTTCATGCTCGGCGGCGCCTTACGAGCAGCCGGCGACGCTCGAACGCCATTGCGGCTCGGCGTCGCGCTCACGGTGCTCAACATCGCGCTCAACCTGATCCTGATTCCGGGACTCGGGCCGTTGCCCACACTGGGAACCACGGGAGCGGCGATCGGCACCACCCTCGCCGGAACGCTCGTCAGCGGTTACGCGGTCTACAAACTGATCTTCGGCAACTGGGTGATCTCGCTGCGGGACACGAGCTGGAGGCTGGACTGGAGTATCATCCGCGCGTTGTTCCGCTTCGGCCTTCCGACCGGTGTGCAGGGCGTGGCCATGAACATCGCCGGCGTATTGTTGCTGCGTTTCATCGGCTCGCTGCAGCAGAGCGCGGAGGCGCAGGCCGCGTACGCGGTCGGCTACACCGAACTGTTCTCGCTCATCACGTGGACATCGGTCGGCCTGATGGGCGCGTCGGCGGCATACGCGGGACAGAACCTTGGCGCCGGCCATCCGGACCGGGCGGTCGAGGGTGTGCGTGTCGCGACGCGAATCGGACTGGCGGTGAGCATTTTCGTGGCAGCCCTGTTCCTGACGATTCCGCGCCTCCTGCTCGGCGCGTTCGGCATGTCGGAGCCGGCGGTGGTCGAGATCGGCGTACAACTGCTGACGTTCCTGAGCGTGTCGGGTCTCTTCATCTCCGTCGCGCTGGTGTACACCGGCGGGCTGCAGGGAACGGGCGACACCCGCGGTCCGCTCTACATCTCGATCATCTCGCAGATCGTCATCCCGTTAGGCATCTGCTCGGTCATCCAGGCCATGCGTGGATTGCAGCCGGTGGACATCTGGTCGGCGATCCTCGTGGGTCACGCGACGCGTTGCCTCCTGAGCGTAGCGAGGTTCAGGCAGGGCAAGTGGCGGAATATCCGGGTCGAGATAGAACCCGCAAGAAC
>CBIHMX010000061.1:0-9205 GCA_966211115.1 uncultured Gemmatimonadaceae bacterium
TCTCCAGCCGTTGACCTACCGCGTCAATCTGCCTGCGCCGACTCGCTTCTCCAGCTGTTGACCTACCGCGTCAATCCGCCTGCGGCGACTCGCTTAGGGCCTCGATGATCGCCCAGGCGAGCATCGGGACCATGATCTCGTGGTGGCCAGTGATCTCGAAGCCGTGACCGCCGGCCATCGTGGGGCGCTGGACGACGTTCACGCGGGGACGGTAGTGGCGCTGCATGTCCAGGTCGCAGGTCGTGAATCCCGTCGGACGACCGTCGTTGAGGTTGCGGGCGATGGTGAGCGCCTTCAAAAAGACTTCCGGCATGATCACCGCGCTGCCGACGTTGAGGACCACTCCGCCGTCGTGCAGGGACGGAAGCGTCGCCGCGAGACGGCGGAAGTCGCGCAGGCTGGTATCGCCAATGGCCGCTCCGTCGGCGGCCGGGTGCTGATGAATGATCTCTGCGCCTAACGCGGCGTGCACGGTGGCCGTCACGCCGAGTTGGTGCGCCTGCAGCAGGATCGAGAGCTCGGGGTTGGCGAGAGCGGATTCACGGGAGAGCGCCAGCGCGACCGATTCCCCCATGCCGCGACCTTCGCGCTGGCCGGCGATAAAGGCATCGTTCAACCCACGCCCGGTTTCCTCGGCCATGCCAAAGGTGCCGTCACGAAGTCCCGCGGCGACATCTTCAGACGTCGCGCCGAACCGGGCGACCTCGTAGTCGTGGATCGCCGCGGACCCGTTCATGGCGATGTGGGACACGACCTGCCGCCGCATCAGCTCGATGATGACCGGCGAAAGACCCGTCTTCACCACGTGCCCGCCTAACATCAGGACCACGCCGCGCCGCGCGCGGGCCGCGTGCGCCACGGCCGCCACGACGCGGCGGAAATCGCGGGCGACGAGGATGTCTGGAAGAGCGTCGAGGAACGCCTTGAACGAACGGTCCGGCCCCGGCGGATGCGCGAACTCCCCGGCCGCCACCTTGTTCGGCCGCCGCGCGATGGGGACAGTGCGGAGGCGCGACAGGTCGGCTTCGGGGATCACGGAGTCGGGTTCGTCGGGGCGGGGCGGTGTGATGTGAGCTGCAGGTTGATGGTCGCCACCTTCAACTTCACACGCATCTGCACCATGATGCGGTCCTTGTCGTCGGACAGCCAGATCAGCGCGTTGCCACCTTCGGAGAAAATGCCCTTCGACTTGATGATCGGCTGGATCACGATCGTGTTGTATGTCCCGGCCGGCAGCTTGACGGTCTCTTTCCGGAGCACCTTCACGATGACCGGATTCCGGTCTGGCCGGAAATAGCGATTGAGCGTGTACGTCTGTCCAACTTCCAGTTCCATCGTGCGCACGAAGTAGAGCAGCGCGCCTTCATCGAGCGGGTCCTCAACGGACGGCAGTTCCTCCCCGCCGTTGATGGTATATGTCTGCCGGTCAGGGAAGATGTCGAAGACCCGGTCCTTGTCGCTCGGGTCCTCGTCGTTGTCCGTCGTGAAGCGCAGTGACGTGAAGGTCGCCTGGTCAATCCAGCTCTCGAGCAGGTAATTGGCGCGGAAGAAAAACCAGCGGCCCTTCAGCTGGAAACGGGTGTGCACAGCCGGGCGACCGCGAACGTCGACGATCCCGACGGTTTCCATGCTGCCGGTGCCGACGTGATTCCAGCCGACCTTCGCGATGTACTCCATGCGTTCACCAGCGCCGAAGGGCATGGGCCTTGGGGCGGGCCGCGCGAGGGCGACGGCGGTGGAGTCAGTCTGGACGACAGCTTTCGACGGACGGGCAAACGTCGCAAGCAGCACCAGCGCGAGAAACGCCTGCTTCACGCCGGCTCCGCCAGGCGCAGTTGTGGACGCCGGGTCTTTGCGGTCCGGCCGAAACGCCACAGCCGCAGCGCATCGTGCCACGGCCGGATGCGGCTGGCGCGGGGCCGCAGGTCGTAACGTGGTTGCAACGGCACCGATTCGATCCGCCGCGCGTACGGCGCCATCGCCAGGAGCAGGTCGACATTGGCGTCCCAGCCGTCGCCTTCGATGAGCGGCTTTTCGCCGGCGGCGCGGACCGCGTCACGGATGACGGTCACCCGGAGCAACCGGTAGCTGCCTAACGGGTTACTGACACCGGGTACCCGCGCAAAGCGGCGGGCCAGCCAGGTGCCGATCCGTTGAAGCTGCCGCACGGGCTTCGGGAACGTCTGGTCGACCGCCGGCTCACCCACCACGATGTCGGCCCCACCCTCGAAGCGCTTCACGAGCTCGGGCACGTGCTCGGGCTGGTCGGTGAAATCACCCTGCATGAGAATGACCGCGTCGCGCCGAGGATAGCGGCAGCGACCCATGGCGGTGCGCAGCAGTGTGTCGACCGCCTTCGCGTACCCCACACGGTGTGGCCCGCCGAGTACCGTCAGTGGCAACACGTCCGCGTACGGCGCGAGGACCTCCGCCGTCGCGTCGGTACTGCCGTCGTTGTAGACGAGCAACTCGTACTCGCGCGGGAAGTCCGCAAACATCTTGCGGAGCCGCCAGAGGACGAGTCCAACCGTGGGGGCTTCGTTGTGGGCAGGAAGGCAGATGTATAGCAAGGCGGAAGGACTGGTATTGGTTATTGGTTATTGGTAGGGGTATCGGTATCGGGTACTAACTACTGGTACGGGTAGCCGAATCCGCGAAACCTAGAACATTGCGGACCGGAGAGGCACCGCTCGGCGAGGCTTCTCCTTCCTCTTCTGACACAACGCCTTACGGGTGGCGTTGCTGGCGGGCGGGTGTGTTTTGAAGTACCCGTGCATAGGTCCCCGAGGTTCCTTCGCTCATTCGTTCAACCGAGAAACAGGCGGCGCGATCCGGGCCGGCGTCTCCCAACCTTTTCCTCAGGGACGAATCCTGCACTAACGAGGCCGCGGATCTCGCAAATGCGGCAAGTTCGCCGGGGGGGACCAGGAGTCCGCTCACGTTGTCGACAATGAGCTCGGGCAGTCCCCCTACGCGAAAGGCGATCGGCGGAACGCGGAGCGCCATGGCATCGATGACGGCGGTGCCGAGTCCTTCGGAGGTTGCCGGGTGCCAGAGGACGTCGAGTCCAGCCATGGCAGCATGAACCTCGTCCACGAACCCGGCGCGCATCGACTCGATCCCGCCGATTCGCGTGAGGCCCGCGGCCGCTCCGCCGAGCAGCACGAGGCGGGTGCGGCGACGCTCCTCGTCAGGCAGGCGTGAGGCGATCGCGTCGAGCAGCCCGATCCCCTTTTCGGCGGTCATGGCGCCGACGACGCCGCAGAGCACCGTGTCCGCCGGCCATCCGCATTCCTGGCGCCAGTCCCTGACGCGGGACACGACCGGAACCGGCACGCCGGAATACACGATGTCGATGCGGCTCGAATCGACGCCGCCGTTGACGAGGGCGTCGCGGACGGCGTTCGAGATGGCGATGAACCGTGCCACGCGCGGTCCGTACTTGATCCGTCCGCGCGGCACGAACGCGACGCGGCGCGTCACGACCATTGGGGTCCCCCGTCGCATGACGAGTGCGGTCATGGCGATGGCATGCGCCCGGGCATCGTGGGCGTGAACGATGTGCGGGCGCCAGGCCTTGATCCGCTGTGCGACTCGACTGGCTGCGCGGAGGTCCCAGTCGGCGGCGGCCCCGATCGCGGATACCGCGAGTCCGGCGCCCCTGGCCCGGCTGAGGAGGGGTGAGTGGGGCGGTGCGACGACCAGCGGTTCGTGACCTGCGTCTCGTTGGGCTCGCGCGACCAGCCAGACCTGCCGCTGGCCGCCGCGCCATACCTTACCCATGTCGATGTGCAGGACTCGCAGTGACATAGGATGAAACTCGCGACGCGTGCCACCGCCGGCAACGTGGAACCATGGATCACGGCGGCGTGCAACCTGTATCCAATAGGGTCGTCGTTAGACAGACGCTGATTGCTGCTGCAACTGCTGGTGCCGGAGTTGGTACGGAGGCGTTGGGTCAGATCGACGATTGCCATCGCAATTCGACCATCTGCGACGAGGTTTTTCGAATGATCCTGGCGAATGTCCGACAACAACTGACTCGCGACGACGCGCAGCTTGCGCTTCGGCTGGTGTCGCGCGGTTCGGAAAGCGCCTTTGCCTCGGCCGAGGAATCACTCCGCCGAGATGGGCTCGACGCGCTCCTCGACGATCCGCGACTGCCGGCGGCGCTGCTCGAGTGTCGTCAGGCAGGGCATGCGTCGCTGCCACTCTTCGCCTACGTCATCGTCAGGCATGCGCTGCGGCGGGTGCAGGAGCATGACCGCGGTATCTCCGACTACGTGGCTTCGATCCTCATCCACTTTGCGATGCGGGACAACGCGCACCGTATCGGGGCGTCGGACGACGAAACGTACGACACGATGGCGGCGCTCCTGGCGGACGTCGATCATGGCGACGCGACGCGTCGATTTCTCGTCCGTGCGCACCTCGGCAACTACGCGCTCTGGCTGGGCGGGTTGTTTCCCGATCACGTCGAGGAGCGACGCATCCGGCGTGGTGGGCCGGACCTCGACTACTACGACGAGATGGGGCAGCGCGGGTTTACGCTCGCCGCCCAGCACCGGCTGGCTCGCCAGTACGGACTGGACGCGCTGTTCGAAGCGGCGGCGGAGCGATTCCCGCGGATCCGTGCGGCGCTCAATGACGTGAGCGACCGATTCCTGTTCGCCGGGAGGGAGTCGCCGAATCGTTTGTTGAGGCAGGTGAGCGCGGGGGTGCGCTGGACGTGATCGGCTGGTCACAGGTGCTACTTGCTAGCGCTGGTAGTGGTGGCTAGCTCTGGATGCTGGTGCTGGTGACCAGGTTCACCGGCTGTTGCCATTCCACTCCCCCGCCGTGTTCGACGACATTCGCCACGCGTTTCGCGAGCTGTTGCATGGCAACGTGCCTCCCGAGGGGCGGCGCGAGCTGATTGCCGTCATGAAGGACACCCTGGTGCAGGCGAAGCTGGCGCTGGATGACCTCCGCGAGGGCGTCGACATCACGCGAAAGCGCGTCGCGCAGGAGACGATGGAGCTGGAGACCATTCGTCGACGCAAGGGCCTGGCCCAGAACGTGAATGATGCCGAAACCGTGACGATCGCCGAACGCTTCGAACAGCAGCAAGCGGAGCGGCTGTCGGTGCTGCAGCAGAAGCTGGCGGCACAGGAAGGCGAACTGGCGCTGGTCGAACGGGACGTAGCGGAGATGAAGGACCAGCTCAAGGCGGCGTTGGCGGGGGTGGGATCGGGGATGCGATCGGGAACGGTTGATGCGGCCGCCGACCCGCTCGACGAGGGGAACGCGGCGCTCGAGCAGCAGCTCAATGACCTGCGGCGGGCGGAGCGTCGCGCGAACGCCGATGCCAGTGCCGACGCGGCGCTGGCCGAATTGAAGAAGCGGATGGGCAGGTAGCTGCGCCTGACGAGACTCGCCGTCGCGCTGGCGGCCGGAGTAACCGTCGCCGGTGCGCGCGTGGCCTCGTCACAGGAGCCGAGGACGCAGGCGCGGTGCGATGGGCAGCGGGTGAGCGACATCGTCATCGAGACGCTGCCGCCGTCGTATGGCGGCCTGTTTTCCCGGTCACCGGCGTTAGGCCGCGTTGCCCGGTCGCTGCACATGACCACCGAGCCGCGCCTGATCGAGAACCTCCTGCTCCTCCGGCGCGGCGAACGATGCACGCCGCTGCTGCGGAGCGAGACCGAACGATTGCTCCGTGCGCAGCCGTACCTGGCCGACGCCACGGTGACGGCGTACGCCGACGGTGAGGACGTGCGGGTCGAGGTCGTCACGATCGATGAACCGTCGGTGATCGGCTCGATCGGCGTGTCGAGCAACAGCCCGGTGCTCCGCGGGCTGCGGGCGGGCAGCACCAACCTGCGCGGGCTTTGCATCTCGGCCGCCGCCGGGTGGAAGGACGGCGGCTTCTATCGTGACACGTGGCAGGCGCGGTACTCGAACTTCCAGCTCTTTTCGGAGCCGTTGCAGATGCACCTGACGGCGATCCGCCGCGACCACGGCTACGAGGCAACGGCGCAGGTCCTGTACCCGTTTTTCACCGACCTGCAGCCGCGGGCGTGGCGTGTCGCGGGCGGCTCGAGCGAGGACCTGATCCCGTTTCGCGCCCCCGGCCGGGAGCCGACGTCGTTAGGCGTCCGCCGGGAGTTCGCCGACGCCGGCGCCGTGGCACGGATCGGCAACCCCGGCAGCCTGGCGATCTTTGGCGGCTCCGTTTCGTTCGAGCGTGGTGCGCCGGACCAGCAGGCCGCGTTCGTGACCGATACCGGCCTGGTCCCCGACAGCGATCCGGCGCTTCGCCTTCGCTACGACCCGTTCCGGTCGGCGCGCCTCAACCTGCTGCTCGGCTATCGCTACGTGAACTTTCTTCGCGTCTCGGGCTTCGACGCCCTGACGGGCGTCCAGGACGTGCGGCGTGGCGTGCAGGCGGCGCTGACGATCGGCCGCGGGCTTCCCGTCGACGGGCCGGCCCGTGACGAGATGTTCGTCTCGGGCAACCTGTATGGCGGCGTCGGGTCGGCGGCGTCGTTTGCCGGGCTGGAAGTGCTGGCGGAAGGCCGCCGGCTGACGTCGGGGGATTGGGAGTCGGTGCTGGTGAGCGGGCGGTTTGGTGCCTACCTGCGGCCGCATCCGCGCCACACGTGGACGGGAAGCCTCGAGTATTCCTCGGGACGGAAGCAGTGGTTGCCGTTCCAGTTGGCGTTAGGCGATGCGCGGGGCGGTGTGCGCGGCTACGAGGATGCCGAAATCGGCGGTGCGTCCCGACTGGTGGCGCGTCTCGAGGAGCGGTGGCGGATCGGCAACATCCGCGGCACGGGTGACCTGGGCGTGGCGTTTTTTGCCGAGGCCGGGAAGCTCTGGGCGGGTGATGCGCCGCTGGGTCGTAACACCGGGTACCTGCCCTCGGTCGGCGTGGCCCTGCTGGGCGCCGTCCCGCCGCGTTCCCGGCGGATGTGGCGGCTGGATATTGCGGTGCCGCTCGAACGTACGGCGGGCGCGAAATGGGGACTGCGCCTGACCAACGAAGACCGGACGCGCGCCTTCTGGAACGAGCCTAACGATGTCCGGCGCAACCGCGAAAGGTCCGGATTGGTTACCGCATTCGGTGTGCCTTAAAGACGATTCTCGACGGTAGGGCGGAACACGGAGGGCACTGGGGGTCGCTGAAAGACGCAGGTACTGCTGGCGCAAACCGGGACACCATTGGGGACGGTCTCGCGGTGGTTGGCGCGACTTGCATGGTGTCCCGGTTTGTGCCTGCCGTATCGGTGTCTCTCCGTGATCCCGGTGCTTTCCGCGTTCCGCTCTTCCAGCGAAAATCGTTCTTCTAGTGTTTTGCTTCTCCCATCATGCGACGGATGGGCACGACCAGGAGAGCGAGGACGGCGGTCGCGATAAAGAGCGAATAGGCGGTGCGCTCGAAGAGCCGCGGCATCTCGGCGAGGTTGTTCGGGTCGACGTGGCCGCCGACCAGGCCGGCGATCAGGTTGCCTAACGCCGTGGCCATGAACCAGACCCCCATCATCTGCCCGACAAAGCGCCGTGGCGAGAGCTTGGTCATCGAGCTCAGGCCCACGGGACTGAGCGAGAGCTCGCCGATCGTCTGCAGCAGGTAGCTGCCGGTGAGCCACCACATCGAGACGCGGGTACCTTCGCCGCCGGCGATGACGGCGTTGGCCGCGGCGACCATCAGGTAGAACCCGAGTCCGGCGAAGAGCAGGCCGAAGGCGAACTTGGCGGGACTCGACAGCTCCTTGCCGCGCTTCGCCATCGTGACCCAGAGCGCCGCGAACACGGGCGCGAGGGTGATGACGAAGAACGAATTCACGGACTGCAACCAGAGAATGGGTACTTCCCATCCGAACAGGTTCCGGTCCGTGAAGTCGGCCGCGAAGAGGTTCAGCGATGTCGGCGCCTGTTCGAACGCCGACCAGAACACGATCGCAAACAGGAACAGTACCAGGATGATCGCCATCCGCTTCTTCTCGTCGGTGTCGAGACCGGCGAAGAGGAACAGATAGCCGAAATAGGCGACGGCCATGCCGAGGATCACGTTCCGCATCTGCTCGCCGATCGCCACCGGATCGATGGTCAGGGCGCCGGTCATGGCGAGGAGCACGACGAGCACAATGATGGCGACACCGCCGAGCGTGACCCGTTTCACGGTCCGTTGCTGTTCGGGTGTACCCGATGGCAGCAGGCCTAACGGGCCGAGGGTGGTCCCGGCGCGCATACGGAACGTGATGAGGCCAAGGAGCATGCCGACACCGGCCGCACCGAAGCCGTAGTGCCAGCCGACCCGTTCACCGAGGTAGCCGGTGATCAGCGGCGCGATGAGGGCACCGACGTTGATGCCCATGTAGAAAATGGAAAATCCGGCGTCGCGGCGGGCCCCGCCTTCGGGATACAGGTCACCGACGATCGCCGAGATGTTCGGCTTCAGCATGCCGGTGCCCATGACGATGAGTACGAGCCCGGCGAAGAAGGCCGGCTTGGAGAGGACCGACGAGAGGGCGATGGCCAGGTGACCGGCGGCAATCAGGATACCGCCGTAGTAGATCGACCGCTGCAAGCCCAGCCAGCGATCCGCGATCCAGCCGCCTGGCAAGGAGGCGAGGTAGACGCTGGCGGCGTAGATGCCGACGATGGCGGACGCCTGCTGGCGGTCGAAGCCGAATCCTCCATCGAGGAGTGCGGCGGACATGAACAGCACCAGCAACGGCCGTATCCCGTAATACGAGAACCGCTCCCACATCTCCGTGAAGAAGAGCGTGTTCAGGCCGCGCGGGTGACCGAAAAACGAGCGATCGCCGGTGTAGCGTTCGGTGTCGGCGGAGGGGGCGGGTGAGGTCATGTGGCTGGTGGGAGGATGGCGGAAGGCGGACGGCAGGCGTTAGGCAATCACGGCATGACGGGCAGGTGGCGTTCGGGTGGCCTGGTGCCGCCGGCCTGGCGCTGTGACTCCCACGGGATGCCCGTCGGCGGCTGCTTGATACACGCGACCCAGTGTCCGGGTGCTTTTTCCTCGAGCGGCGGAACGATGGCGGCGCAGGCGGCGTCGCGGGCCGGGTGATGGCACCGCGGGTGAAAGACGCACCCACTCGGCGGGTTGGCGGGCGACGGCACATCGCCGGCCAGCACGATCCGGCGGCGTTTCGTCACGGGATCGGGCACCGGCACCGCCGAGAGCAGCGCCTGCGTATAC
>CBIHMX010000062.1:0-9138 GCA_966211115.1 uncultured Gemmatimonadaceae bacterium
AGAACCGGTCACGATCCGGCCATTCGGGGTCGGCCGGGTTGTGCTTGAGGTGCCGCGTGTACAACAGGTAGGCGAGCGGGGCCAGCGCCATCGGGGCACCAGGATGTCCGCTTTCTGCCTTCTGCACGGCATCCATGGCCAGTGCCCGGACCGTATTGATGCAAAGCTCGTCGAGCGATGAGGTTACGTTCGGACCGGAAGCGGGCGTCATTGGCTGGGCGAGAGGGTATGTGCAAGAAATGGTCGCGCCGACGTCTTATCAGCAGGCGTCATAACTTAATTGGTCATGGCGCGCTCGACCCTGGCACCGCGCCAGAGGTACAACTTTTCCGTAATCGACTGGAGGTTCCAGTGCGTGAGTCCTTTGTTGTTGCGCTTGCGTCGCTCCTGTTCACGGGTTGCGCCTCCGCTCAGACGCAGACTCCCTCGGGCAGTGTGACCGCAACCATCGTCGCCGGCGGTGAAGGCCTGCGGGAAGTGGCTCCCGACAAGGCCTCGATCATGCTGGGCGTGCAGACTCGCGCCCGGACGTCGGCGGCTGCAGCGTCGACTAATGCCGATCGCATGACGGCCATCCGCGCCGCGCTCACCAGGATGGGAATCCCCGAGCGCGATATTTCCACCGCGAACTATTCGCTCCACTTCGAGCACGGCCGTACCTCTGCCGACACGCAATACGTGGCGAACAACATGGTTACGGTCGTCACCCGCAACCTCGACCAGGTCGGTCGCATCATCGACACCGGGCTTGGTGCCGGCGCCAACAACATCAACTCGCTCAACTACGACCTGCAGGACCGGACCTCGGCGCAGAATGGCGCCCTCACCGATGCGGTGACCCATGCCCGCCAACAGGCCGAAGCGATGGCGGCTGCCGCCGGTGGCCGATTGGGTGAGCTGGTGGAGTTGACCACCCAGCCGGGTCAGGTTCGTCCCTATGCCATGGATGGCGCGATGTATCGGATGGCCGAAATGTCCGCCGCCGCGCCAACGCCTGTTTCACCGGGCGCGGTGACGATCCATGCGTCGGTGACGGGCCGGTGGCGGTTTATCCCCGGCCGTTAGGGTTCGACCTGTACGAGCCTGGGCCTTTATCAACTGACCCATAGAAAAATCTAACCGCGATCATGCATTATCCCGGTCGCGGTGAGCCGGGGTTCGGCCGCTTGCGATTCACTTTCAGGCAGAGAGGAGCGAATGACCTCCGGTTTCACGCGGCGGATCGCCGCGACAACGGGCGTCGCGGTTGCACTGACTGCAGTTGCGGCGCCCGCTCGGGCCCAATCTGGTCTCGAGTCGGTAATCGAGCAGTTCAGTGGCGCCACGATTCAGGGATACATCCAGCCGCTGGCCGACGCGCTCGTCGGCAACCTGTCGGTTGGGTACGTCAACAGCACGCCGATGGGCAGGAAGTTCTCGTTCAGCCTCGAGCTGGTCGGGATGACGGCGTCGATCAGCGAATCGATGCGGCTGTACACGGCGGCGACGCCGAACGGCTTCCAGCCGGCGACGGTCGAGGCGCCGACGATTTTCGGCGGACCGGCGACCACGGTCGACCATAGCACGATCCCCGGATTGTCCTATCGTCCGTCGGACGGACTGGTTGACGCCGAGTACTTCCCGACCGCCGGTCCGCAGGTGCGTCTGGGCGGCCTCTTCGGCACCGAGCTGGTTATTCGTTATGCATCGTCGGCCATGGTGCCCATGATCGAGGAGGAAGATTTCCCCGACCTCAGCATCTTCGGCATTGGCCTGCAGCACAGCCTGTCGCAGTACATCAAGGGATTGCCGGTCGATCTCTCGATTGGGGGCTCGCTCAACACGCTGGAGTTTGGCGACATCGTCGAACTGCGCACGACGTCGTTCGGCGTGAACGTCGGCAAGTCGTTCGGCGTACTGGGCGTTTCCGGAGGGCTGCAATCCGACGGCGGCACGATGAACCTGACGTACACGTCCACCGATCCAAACGCGCCGGGCAGCGTGGACGTCGACGTTGAGACGGAGCGGGCCATTCGGTTCCGCGCGGGCGCGTCGTTCAGCCTCGCTTTCTTCCGCCTGTTCGCCGACGCCGCCTTTGGTGACGTCACCAGTTATGCAGCGGGCCTTCGCTTCGGATTCTGACCCCTTGTTTGCGAGGCTCGCTGAGCCTGCAGGAGACTGAAATGCGCGCTTTGAGAAAGGTGGCAGTGGTGGGCATCATCGCCATGAGCAGCCTTGCCGCCGAGTGTTTCGAGATCACCGACCCGTTTGTCGTGGCGGTGAACGTGAAGGACATCAAGAATACGTACAACGTGGCGCCCGGCACGGTGAACTTCGACCCGGGGTGCATAACGAAGAATCCGGCGGACTACATCGACGCCAACTTCAACGTGGCGGGTGGCGGCCAGTTGGTCGACGTGATCGTGCAGACCAACGGGGCGTTCGCCGGCGACATCAACAATGGCCAGGTCCGGATCGGCGGGTCACCGCAGTCGATGCAGACGCTGGCGACCTATTCGGGTTCGTGGACGGCGTTCAATACGCCTCAGTCGCTGATCCAGAACAACGTGACGATGAACCTGAACCAGACCGGCGTGAACACGTTGCTGAGCCTGATCGAGAATACGTCGCCGATCGTGATCTGTCACAGCGGCGCGTTCTCGCAGGCCGCGGCGGCGGGCATGTCGATCGACGTCACCGTGCTCGCGCAAGTGAACGCCACGCCCTGATTCGAGAAAGGGGTCAGACACCTTTTACGGAAAACGGGGTCAGACGCCATTTTCGGGAAATGGCGTCTGACCCCGTTTCTATTTCAGCAACCGGCCCTGTTTGTCGCGGCGGATGACATGGACGCGGCCGTTCGTGATCACGTAGGCAGTGCGGCTGGAGTTCCTGATGTCGGTCACCGGGTTGGCGGTCAGGAGGACGAGATCCGCCAGCTTCCCCACTTCCACGGTTCCTAACGAGTCGAGCGCGCCGAGAAAACGCGCCGGTTCATACGTTGCCGCGCGAAGGGCTTCGAATGGCGTCAGTCCGGCCTGCGTGAGGTGCAGTAATTCTTCATGGAGGCCGAAGCCAGGCGGGCTGTTGCGGAGGGGTGCATCGGTGCCGGCCAGAACCCCGACACCCGCGCGAAAGAGCGCGCCGGTCACCGCGACGCGCCGGGCGAACAACCTCGCGCCGTTCACGTCCGCGTCGGGCGGTACGCTGTCGACCATGGGAAAAATGCCGGCGACGTATTGGCGCAGCGAGTCCGGGAGGTACTGCGCGACCGTATCGCCCGGCAGGTCTCGTTTCGGCCAGCGCGAAACCTCAACCTGCGCGACGAGCGTTGGCACGACCCAGGTGCCGTTGCGCTTCAGCGTTTGGTAGAGTGGCGACTGATCGGTGGTATCGCATCGCCCTAACGCGGCCTGAACGGGGAAGCGCGGCGCGAGAGTGATTACCTCGGCGGCGGTGCAGGGATTCGGGATCGAGAGAATGTGCTCGATGCTCGCCTGTCCCGAATCGGACGCATTGGCGGCACCAACGGTGCGCGACACGTGACCCGAGAACGGGATGTGCCGGGCCCGCGCCGCCCGCGCGATAGCGTAGTAGGACTGGGGTGTGAGCTGGCCGTGCACCTTGATGAAATCGACACCAAGGCTGATGAGCGAATCGACCGCGGGCTGCGCGTCAACGGGCGCTTTCACGAGGAGATGCGGGATGGGCACATTGCCGCCCTCGAGATACGGGCCCGAAGAGATCATTCGTGGTACGAAGCCCGATCCCGCCGCGCTGTCCCGCCGCATGGCGGTGAGTGGACCCCATTCACTGGCCATGTCACGAACGCCCGTCACGCCGTTCAGGACATACAGCGGCAGCACGTCACGCCCGCCGGGCATGGTGAGGTGCACGTGCATGTCCCACCATCCCGGGATGAGGAACAAGCCGCGGCCGTCGATGACTCGAGCGCCGGCCGGCACTGGCGTCGACGCAGCCGGCCCTTCGGCAACGATGTGGTTTCCGTCTATGACGACGGTGCGATCAGCCTTTACTTCAGGGCTTCGTCCATCAACGACCGAAACGTTCGTGATGGCGACGGCAGCAGTGCCCTGGCCAGTGCTCCCCGCGCACGCCATGGCTCCCGCGCAGACCAGCGTTCGGAAAAGGAGTCGAACCACGGACGTGGCGGAGGTCACGCTGTGTGGACGGCTTCTCGTGTTCTGCGAACCTGTCTGTGACTCGAAGCCGGCTACACGCCGCTGGCCAGCAGGCGCTTGGTGGCGGCGACGAGCTGCTCCATTTCGGCCATCGTGTTGTACACGTGAGGCGATACGCGCAGCCCCGGCCGATCCTGGCCTCCCCGCACCGTCGCCACGACGCCGTCCTTCTCGCCTAACGCGGCGGCAAACCGGCGCGGGTCGAGCGCGCCAGGCTTGAAGACCACGAGGTTCGCCGAGCGATCAGGAGCCGGGTCGGTGTAGACCTGCACGCCGTCCATCTTCTTCAATTCCGCGATCAGGAACTGCGAGAGCTGCCGGACGCGGTCGTCGATCGTCTTGCGGCCGATCGCTTCGCGGAACCTCAACGCCTCGGCCAGCGCCACCAGGCGGGCATCATCACGCTGTCCCATGCCTTCCATCTTCCGCGAGATGCCCACGGCACCTGGGTAGACGCCGATCACACTCGGCCAGATGCGGTCGTGCACGTCCTTGTTCACGAACAGGACGCCGCACTCCTTCGGTCCGCACGGCCACTTGTGGGCAGACCCCGAATAGAAGTCCGGCTTGATGTCACCCAGATTCACGTCGAGTGCTCCGAACGTCTGCGCACCGTCGAGGAGCGTGAGCACGCCGCGCGAACGCGCCATCGCGCAGATCTCTTTCGCGGGAAAGAGATCGCCCGAGTTACTCGTCAGGTGGGTAAAGCCGATGAGCCTGGTCTTCGGCGTGATCGCTTTCGAAAACAGGTCGACGTAGTACTGCGCGCCCGGGTGGGGAACCACATGCTGCAGCACCGTCACGGTGTAGCCGAAGCGTTTCGCCTTTTCACGCCAGGCATTGAGGTTCGTCGGGTGGTTGTCGGAGAAGACGATGACTTCGTCGTCCGGACCGAGTTGCAGCCCGTTCGAAACCCAGTTGTTCGACTCGCTGGTGTTGCGCGTGATGACGATTTCTTCCTTCGTGACGCCGAGCATCGTCGCGAGCAGTTCGCGCGAGGCTTCGCGCCCATCACGCATCAGTCCCGACCGCGCTGACGGATTCGGGCTTGCCTCGTATCCCTTTGTCGTCGTGTACAGCGACTCGACGACGGGGAGCGGTGAAGGGCAGAGGTTCGCCGCGTTGAGGAAAATGACGTCTCGCGGCAGGAGATAACGGGAGCGAACCTCCTGCCAGTACTTCTCGTCAGGCGCGAGCGGCCGCGGCGGCAACGGCTCGGCCGTGACGTCGAAGTCGTCCAGGGCCCAGGCGCGGGAAGGAAGCAGCGCGGCGCTGCCGGAGAGCGCAAAGACTCTCGTGAAGTCGCGACGACTGAGCATTTTGGTGTGGGCTGTTGGTCCAGGCTGCTGAAACCGAAAAACACCTGCACGTCAGGAATGGAACGCCCGCTCGTTTTCAGGGAAAGAGCCTGTCTGTAGATAATCTCTCCCCGAACCGCAAGGAGAAGTTGCAGTGCGAGTCGCCGAGGTAAAGCCTTGACCGCGGAGCATTTTAGTGGGAGCGTGACAACGTCAATGTCCGCAGCCGACCACAGCCGGGAGAACCCAGAACGCCGCAGCGTCCGGTCGCTGGATGACCCGGAAACGTTACGGTTGCTTATCCGGCGCATTGGCGAGGGCATCTATATCACGGACATCGCGGGGCGTTTCCTCGACGCCAACCCGGCGCTCCTCGACATCTTCGGAGTATCTTCGCTCCCCGAGCTGCAACAGTATACGGTCCCGCAACTCCTCGCCGATCCGACGCAACGGAAGGCCGAGCTGGTCATCCTCGAGCATGACGGCAGCGTCCGCGAGTTCGAACTGCAGATCGTACGGCCGGATGGGCAGCATCGCACGGTTCTCGACACCACCTATCTCGTGCGCGATCCGGTCAGCGGCGAGGTGCACTATCACGGGGTCCTGATCGACATCACTCGGCGGAAAGAGCTGGAGTCGGCGCTCCGTGAACAGCTTACGCGCGATGCGCTCACCGGGTGCTACAACCGCCGCTTCCTCTTCGACCTCGAGGCGGAGTGCCGGCTCGGCGGCGAGAACCGATGGGGCTGCATCTTCATCGACATCGACCATTTCAAGAGCTACAACGACCGGCACGGGCACGCGAGCGGGGACCAGGTGCTGCAGAAGATGGCCCGGTTCCTCATGCGCGAGGTCCGATCAGACGAACCGGTTATCCGCTTGGGCGGCGACGAGTTCCTGATCGTGCTGACCGGGGAGAATTCAGGTCGCACCTCGATCGTGGCAGAAAGGCTTCGCCAGGCCGCGGCTCGTTCGGCGCCAGTGGCTTTTTCGCTGGGCTGGGCGAAGCGCGAGGGGAACGAGTCGTTCGAGGAAACAATCGCCCGGGCCGATCATGTGTTGATCAACGTCCGCGTGCTTTCCCGTTCGGGCGATTACGCCACACTGCCCAACGACCTGGAACGCCGCAAGCGATAAACGGGGTCAGACGCCGTTTCGAAAAAACGGGGTCAGACGCCGTTTTGGAACAGCCGGGTTCGCAGGTGGTACGCGTCGCAACCATGAAGCGCTTCGCGCCGCTGGTTGCGCTGTTTCTCGCGTCCTGTGATCCGCTCGAGCCCGTCGGGGAACCCGTCGAGCTCACGCTGCGTGTTGAGCTCATGGGCGGGCGCGATATGGGGGCAACCCCCGGCCGTGTGTACGTCTTCACGGATTCGGCGCCGGTGAATCGAGCGTTCGCGTTCCCTGACATGGGTCAGCCCTGTGTGCTGGCGACGACGCCGGTCACGACCTGCACGATGACCGTGCCGCGAGGGGCCCCGGTGACGCTCATCGCACACGAGCCGGATCCGGCGGTGTTCGTGAAGTTGGCGCCCGAGTCGGAGCAGGACACGGTTCGCGACGGTCGTTATGTGGAGTTCACTGGCTGGTCGGAGTGCCCGGATCCCCTGGAACGCGGTGTGTGCGTCCTTCGCCCCACGAACGACCTCACGGTCACGGCATCATTCCAGTTGCTGCAACAGGTCACGTTCTACCAGACCGGCGTGGCGTCGATGGACTACCGGATGTTTTCGGCCGGCCCAACGCTCAAGGTGCCGGCGCAGAACGACAACATCCTCGACCTGGTCGGGTGCAAAAGTTTCCCGAATGACGGATGCGATCCCGTACGCCGCATCGGCGGCTCGCCGCAGCATCGCTTTACCGCATTCGTCTCGAGGCAGACGATCGTCGCGATGTATTCCGAGCCCGGAGCCGCGACGGAGATCGTCGGATGGGACGGTCCCTGCATAGCGAGTTCGCTCTACGGTCCGGGCGTCTGTTCGCTGATTTCGCCGGACACCTCGGGCGCGCCGATTCGCGTGTACGTGCACTACACGTGGTGGGATTGTCCCTCCGGCGTGGACGACCACGACTCAGGTTTCTGTGCCCTGCGCGGCTCCCCCGAAAACGGGGTCAGACGCCGTTTCCGGTAGAAATGGCGTCTGACCCCGTTTTCGTAAGGCGGGCAATACCAATCACTTAGGCGAGAGCAGCACAGCGGTGTGCAAGGTTCAGCCGGCGCGACGTCTCCAGATCGTACCCACTTCAGGACGTCCGTATGCGATCCCTACTTGCCGCGCTGCTTACTGTCGCCGTCTCAGCAACCGCTGGGGCACAGGGTCGACTCATCCCCAGACCCTGCACCCTGCCCAATCCGAATCGCGCGTGCATCGCGAACAACGCGATCGTGCGCACGTCGAGCCAGGTTCGCGTCGAGATGGTCAATCGCGTCTTGCGATACGAAGTCGACGAGACGTTCGTGAACAACGGCGGTGGCCTCGGCGAGGCGGATTACATCTTCCCGCTCCCCGCGGGTTCGGCGTTCGAGGATCTCAAGCTGTCGATCAACGGCGAACTGGTATCGGGCGAAACGATGAACGCGACCGATGCCCGTCGTATCTAAGAAGACATCGTCAGGCGCCAGCGCGATCCGGCGCTGGTTGAATGGATGGGCGCCGGCCTGCTTCGCGCGCGCATCTTCCCGATCAACCCGGGCGAGGAGAAGCGCGTCGTCGTCAGGTTCCAGAGCATTGCCCAGCGTGAGGGCGACGCGTTGCGCATCGATTACGTCCGCGGCACCGAGCCCGCGCAGAACCAGCCGGTCCCGATTCGCCCGGTGCAGGATGGCGACGAGGATTTCGAAACAGCGAACACGTTCAGCCTGACCTACGACAACTCGCGCGATTACGGCACGGCGTATTCGCCGACGCACCGCCTCTTCATGCGCGAACGCAACGGGCGCCAGGTCGTTCGGGCGTCAGGCGACGGTCGCGAAGTGACGATCCTGCTGCCGCTCCGTCGCGCCTCCGAAGCCGCGGTTTCCGTGCTGACACACCGCACCGATTCCGATCCGGGCTTTGCGCTGATCACCATCACGCCGCCGGCGTCCACCGGCCGCACGACGCCGCGTGATGTCACGTTCGTCATCTACGTATCCGGCTCGATGCGGGGCGAGAAGCTGGAGCAGGCAAAAGCCGCCGGTCATGCGCTTCTGTCGTCGCTGTCACGAGCCGATCGGTTCCGTGTGATCGCCTTCTCGACCGACGTGAACCCGCAGGTCGACGGCTGGCTGGACGCGACGCCCCAGAATATCCGCAATGCGCGCCGGTTCCTCGATGGCCTTCGCGCCGAGGGCTCGACGAACATCTCGGGTGCACTGGAAGAAGCGCTGGCGATGCGGACCGATGGTGAACGCCTGCCCCTGGTGGTGTTCCTCACCGACGGTGAGCCGACGGTCGGCGAACGCAACCCGGACGCGATTGCAGCGATTGCGGCGCGCGAACGGGGCGACGCGCGCGTCTTCACGGTTGGCGTGAGCGCCGACGTGAATTCCGCGCTCATCGAACGCCTGGCGGTCGAAGGTCGCGGCACGGCGCATTTCGTGCGCGCCGGAGAAAACGTCGAGCGTCCGGTGTCGCTGCTTGCCTCGCGCCTGACGAATCCCGTGCTGACCAACGTGC
>CBIHMX010000063.1:0-9136 GCA_966211115.1 uncultured Gemmatimonadaceae bacterium
GTGCTGCGCACGTTCGCGTTCGACCCCGAGCGCGCCGCAACGGTAAAAGTCATCAACGAAAAGCCCGACCGGTTCCTCAGCGACCGGTTCCTGCAGCAGGTCGTGAAGCAGCGCCGCGGCGTCGGCGTCTTCCTGCCGACGCGCGCGGGTGTCGAGGCGGCGGCGACGCTGGTTGGCGAACGCTTCCCCCGGATCCATTCGGCGTTCTACCATGGCGGTGAGCCGATCCGCATCATCCGCCCGTTCCTCGAAGATGGCGCGCCGCGGCCGTACGTGCTGGCGATGACAGCGGCAGGCCAGAGCGCGCTGAACGTGAAGGGGCTCGATACCGTCGTGATCGACGACACGCGTTTCTCGAACGTCGTCGAGCGCGGCAAGAACGTCCTGACGCGCACCCACCTGGGCGCCAACGAGATCCGCAGATGGCCGGCCGGGTGCACGGACGCGTCGAGGGTGGCCAGGTGTTCATCCTCAGCGACCGCGACCTGGTGTTCCACGAGCTGGAGCCGACCGCGCCCGAGTTCCAGCTGGCCGGCGATTCCGAACGCGTGGCAATGACCTGTGCGGCGTTAGGCGTCCGCGCCGACGAGCTCGAGTTGCCCGTCCCCCTCGATCGCATCGCCTACCGGCGGGCGCTGGCCGAGCTCGAATCACGCGGCATCGTCGAGAACGGGCGCCTGACGAAATACGGCAAGCTGGTCGAGGCGACACCGGTCGACCGTCCGTGGGCCGAACTGCTCGTCCAGGCGGACGATGCGCTGGTGCCCGCGCTGGCGGTGATGGCCTCGGCGGAATCGCTGCACCGGATGACGCGCGAGGATCGCAACCTCGAGGGGTTGATCGTCCAGGGGAGCGATCACCTCACTGCCTACAACGTCTACGCCGAGGCGATGGCGAAAAACGGATACATCGGGGAGGTGTACGGACTGCCGCGCCACCTGTTCGATGAAGAATCGATCGAGCGGTGGGCGGAGCGTCGCGGTGTGCTGATCAAGGCGATCGAGGACACGGCGCTGGCCATGGCGAGTGTGTGCCGGAGTCTCGACGTCGCCCTGCCGAAAACGCTGCCGATGAGCAGCGAGGCCATGCGCCGCTCGTTCTGCGATCTCGTCGCGCGGGTCATGCCGTTCGATCTCGTTATCGATGAGGAAACGGCGGATGGCCAGGAAGCGCGCGTCTCCAAGACGAGTGTCTGCGGTTCGTGGGGGGCGATCACCGGAACGTTGCGCTACTTCGCGGACCGGTTCGGAATCCCCCGCGCCAGCATCGAGGGGACGCAGCTGCCCATGGGACTCGTCAGGCGGTACGCGACGACGAGCGGTGGCAGCCTGGAGGTAGGAACGTCGGGATCGCGCGACACGCTCATCGTCTCGCAGCGCGTGACGTACCAAGGCTTCGAGCTCGAACGCGACACGGAAACGCTGAACGACTTTCCGGATGGAAGAGAAGCCGAGGCACGCCAGACGCTGGCGTCTGCCCTGGCCAGCGGCGAGGCTCGACACCCGGCGGTGCGCCGCAACCGCCGGGCCATCGACGAAATGCGGGAGCTGTACCGCCGCTCGGGCGGACTCACCCCTCGACTGAACCAGGCAGATCTGACCGCGCGCTACATGGAGCTGCTCGCCAACGTCGATTCGATGGACCAGTTCCACTCGATCCCGCTCAAGCTGGACCTCTGGCCCCTGATCAGTCCCGCTGACCGCGAGCGGCTGCTGGCGCTACCCTCAGCGGTCGAGGTTCGCGGCAAGTGGATCGACGTCGACTATGATCTCGAGCAGCAATCACGGACGGAGGAAGGCGCCGCCCGTGATGCCAGCGAGCAGCAGGTGGCTGTCGCGCGACTGCGGCTGCCGGAAAAAATGGCCCGGAGCCTGGCCGACGAAGAGTTGCCCGAGCTGGACCGGCCACTTCGGTTCGTCGTGCTGAGAGGTCCGCGTGGTGCAGTCCGTGCTTCTTCGCTGGCCGAGCTGCAGGAAATCCTGGCTCGCCCGTGGTCGCCCGACGAGCCATTCGAGGAGCGGCCGCGGCGGAAAAAGCATCGTGGTGCGACGCGGCAGGAGAATCGGCGCCCCGGTCGCGGGCGGCGCGACGACCGCAAGCGGCGCCGTCGTTAGGGTTCCGGCACGTCCACCGTGTACCGTTCAGTGTGCGTGACCGCGAAGCCCCGTGCGAGATAATTCGGCAGCGCTGCCGGGTGATCGAGGGTGCAGGTATGGAGCCAGACTCTGGAGGGAGCGGGGTTCAGGCCCCAGGCTTCAGTGACGGCGGCGGTGAGCAGTGCCCGCCCGAGGCCACGACCAATTCCGGCCGGCATCAGGCCGAAGTACGCGATCTCCACCGAGCCGTCCGGTTGTCTCGCGAGCTCGAAGAATCCGCGCGGGGCAGTTCCTTCACGCAGGACCCACACCGAAATCTCGGGGCGAGCGAGGTGGGCCCGAATCTGGTCGTCGGTCCAGGGCAGCCTATCGCGCCAGTGATGACTCGAGCCTACGCCCGCATACAGCTCGCGATACAGGTCGGGATCGCTCTCATGCTTCACGGCAAAGTCTTTCGGCAGGCTGGCGCGGCCGGTCAGGGTACCGGGCGACTTCATCACGAGGTATGTGCGGACGACGGCAACGGTTGCCACTGTCCCGATCCTCAGGCGCTGCGCGCCTCCGCCGGTCGCACCGAAATATCGCTGGTGGGTGCGGGCGTTACATCACGTTCGCGGGCGCGAAAGCGCGCTGCCTTGGCGCGGTTACCACAGGTGGCCATGTCGCACCAGCGCCGGCGTCCGTTGCGGGTAGAATCGTAGAAAACGCGCGGGCATCGGCCATCGGCGCAGCGTCGGACGCGAAGCAACTCCTTCCCGACCAGCGCTTCGGCGGCCGATTCGACGACCGGAATCATGAGACCGGCAAAGGCGTCCCCGACGGGGACAAAGCTCTGCTTGAACGAGCCGTCGTCGCCGAATTCGACGCGCCGGTGCCCGGCGCTTCGGCCAAGCACGCGATTGATCTCGACGAGGGCATCGGCGCGCGTCTTCTCCGCCACGGCTCCCCGTTCCGCCAGGGCGCGAAGGGCCGCGCGCACACGCCGGGCATCGACCAGGGCCGCCGCCGCACCGGCCGGTTGCTCCGTCGCGCGCCGCGTTATGCCGATGGCCCGTTCAGCATCGAGGACGTCGGCGGCCCCGAGCCACTGTATGAGCGAGTTGAAGTCGCGGAGGACATCGACCCGGACTCCACGGCGCAGATCGTCGGTGTTCACGAAGTCGAGCCACAATCGTTCGCCGATAAAAACGAAGGTCGTTGGAGTGACGACCATCTGGGTCAACGCACCGGCTGAAGACTGCGCGGCGAGGAGTGCCATTGGCGCCAAGCATATGCATGGACCCGCCCCACGGCAAGCGAAACAATTACGAGAGGGCCGGGCTGCGGGCGCGAGGTTCGAGTGACTTTTCTCACGTCTTTGGCGCCGATCAGGGGTCCACGGCCTCGATTCACGACCCTGTCTGTATATTCAGAAGCGATGAGCGCGCTGCCCGAGACGTATTACCGGAAGGGCCTCGGGTTGAAGGCCGAGGTCCAGGATGACATCGCAGCCGACTACACGGGATGGGTCGTCGACGTCCTGCGCGAGCGGGAGTTCACGCTCACGGTCGGAGATGTCACGGTCAGGCTCGCCCGGGAATTCGGATTCTGCTATGGCGTCGAGCGCGCGGTGGACTATGCGTACCAGGCACGCCGGAAATTCCCGGACCGGCGGATCTTCCTGGTTGGCGAGATCATCCACAATCCGCACGTCAACGACCGGTTGGTGCAGATGGGAATCACCATCCTCACGCCGTTGACCAGCCAGCCGACCGGTGCGCGCTTCGATTATTCGGGCATTGGTCCATCCGATGTCGTCGTGCTGCCGGCATTCGGAGTCACCATCCGCGACTTCGAGGCGCTGCGCGCGATTGGCTGTGTCATGGTCGACACGACCTGCGGCTCCGTGCTCAACGTATGGAAGCGTGTCGAGTCGTACGCAAAGGATGGATTCACCGCATTGATCCATGGCAAGGCGGCGCACGAGGAGACGCGCGCGACCGCCTCGCAGGTGGGGATGTTCGCCGACGGCCACTTCCTCGTCGTTCGCGACATGGAGGAAGCGAAACTCGTCTGCGACTATATCATGGGACTTGGCGCCGGGAACGTTTCTGCGGCCACGGCGGAAGCGTTAGCGGCGCGGCTTGGACTGGAGGGTTCTCCGGACTTCGATCCATCGGTTCACCTGCGTCGCATCGGTGTCGCCAACCAGACCACCATGCTCGCGCGTGAGTCGCTGGCGATCGCCGCCGAGGTCGGAAAGACCATGGCGGCGGCGTTCGGCGAGGAGTATGCAAAGGCCAACTTCCGGACGTTCGACACGATCTGCTCGGCCACCCAGGATCGCCAGGATGCAGTGATGGAACTGTTGCGGGAGCCACTCGACGCCATGATCGTTGTCGGCGGGTTCAACTCGAGCAACACGATTTCACTGTCGATGCTGTGCGCCGACGTCGTGCCGACGTATCACGTCGAGGATGCCGCGGCCATCGATCCCGAAACCGGCACGGTGCATTTCCGCCGCGCGGGCAAGCACCACCACGAGGACACCGTGCATGGCTGGCTTCCGTCGACCGGTCCGGTGCGCGTTGGCGTAACTGCGGGTGCCAGCACGCCCAACAACCGCATCGGCGAAGCGGTCACGCGCATTTTTGCGACGCGTGGCGTGTCGCTCGATGCGTTGCGTCCCCAGGCCGTCCCGCAGTCGTCAGGCAAGTGAAGCTCCCGTTTCTCGCCAAGCCCCAGACGCGCCGCCATTTCCCGACGGCGGGCGAGTTCGGGTTCGTGGAGATTCGTGGGGGCACGAGCCGCATCATCTGCGTGCCGGCGCTCGGTGGAAAGATCGTCGACATGGAGATTGGCGGCCGGCAATGGCTCTGGAAAAGCGACGTCATCCCGTTTGCGCCGCCGCAGGAGGGCGCGAGCTACGTCGAGACCGCCGACAGCGGCGGCTTTGACGAATGCTTCCCGACCGTTGCTGCCTGCCGGATTCCCGGCTGGGTGAGGGGCTGGGGTGGCGTCGAGCTGCCGGATCACGGCGAAGTCTGGTCGCAGGTGCCGGAGATGGACATCGAAACCACCGACGACGGCCAGGCGGTCGTGACCACGTGGGAAGGCCGGCGACTGCCGTACCGCCTGACGAGACTGGCGCGGGTCAGCCGCTCCGGCGCGGTGGTGATGACGTACCACGCGGTCAACGACTCGGCGGACCGGATGCCGTTCATCTGGTCGTCGCATCCGCTGTTTGCGCTGACGCCGGAGACGAAGCTGATGCTGCCCGAGGGGTCGCCGATGCGGGTGGCGGCGTCGCACAAGATCGTCATGGGCGATGGCCGTTCGCAGCACCGGTGGCCGTTCGTGCGCGCCGCGGGGCGGGTGCTCGACTTCCTCACTCCGGTGGAGGTGGCGAAGGAATACGCCTGCAAGCTGTTCCTGGAGCCTAACGTGGGAAAGGCGTGCCTGCGGCAGGGCCAGGACGAGCTCGAAGTCTCGTTCGACACGAGCGAAGTGCCGCACCTCGGCGTGTGGATCAACCACCAGGGATGGACGCCGTTCAAGAAGGAACGGCCGTACATGAACCTGGCCATCGAGCCCTGCCTCGGTGCGCCGGACTCCCTGACCGACGCACTCGGTGACTGGAAGAAGGCGCAGTGGCTGGAACCCGGCGAAGTGCGTTCCTGGTCGATCACCTGGACGGCCCGCCGGGTGCCTGACGAGTCGGCCGAGTCGAACGGTCATCCAACCTGATCGACCCATTGCGGTGAGCCATCCGGTGACCCTGCCGACGCGCCGAGCCGCGATGGCGACGCTGGTCGCGACCGAAGGAAGTTCTCACCGGTTCGCGCATGTGGGTCGACGAAGAGGGCCATATCGTGGGGTCGGTGACCATCGGCGGGTGCGTCGACGCGCGTGTCATCGAGGCGTCGGCGAGGGCGCTCGAGGACGATGCACCGGCGCTGCTGTCGATGGCGCTCGGCGATGAGGATGCCTGGGCGATCGGGATGACGTGCGCGGGGACGATCGAGGTACTGGTCGAGCCAGTGGATCCATCCGGCGACGTGGCGCGAGCGTTAGGGAAGGCGAGGGATGAAGTCAAAGCCGGAAGGGTGGCCGTCGTCGTCGCCGCCTTGTCGGGTGATCCGCGTCGTTTGGTGGTGACCTCTCGTGGCTCGACGGGAAGCCTGGGCGAAGCGGCTCTCGACGGCGCGGCAGCCCGCGAGGCCGCGACGTTGCTGGCGGGCGGGTCGTCAGGCGTGCGCGAGGTTGGCGGAACGCGCCTCTATTTCGAGCGCCACGCTCCGCCGCTGACGCTCATTGTCTTCGGTGCTACGCACGTGGCGATGCCACTGGTCGCCATGGGTCGCGTCATGGGATTGCGCACCGTCGTCGTCGACGGCCGGGACCGGTTCGCCACCCGCGAGCGATTTCCCCTGGCGGACGAGTTACTGGTTGGAATGCCGTCGGAGCTGGCCGAGCGTATGCCGTTAGGCAGGGAATCGCTGGTGGTCCTGCTTTCGCACGACTACAAGTACGACCTGCCGGTCCTGCGGGCGGTGCTGGAGAGTGACGCGGCCTACGTCGGCGTGCTGGGAAGTCGCCGCCGTGGCCGCGCGTTGCTGGACTTCCTGGCCGGCGAGGGCGTGCCGGCGGAATCGCTGGCGCGGGTGCGCATCCCGGTGGGGCTCGACATCGGCGGGACGACGCCCGAAGAGATTGCACTGAGCGTGCTCGCCGAGGCGGTGGCCGTACATCACGGGCGCGGCGGTGGCCCGATGCGTGAACGACAGGCATGAAGGCCGAGGTCGTGCGCCGGCCGGACGCGAGTCGTCTGAATGGCGCGGTGCTGGTCGCGGACGTGCGTGATTCGCTCGGCCGAGTCGTGCTGGGTCGCGGGACGTTGATCGGCGAAGATGAACGTGTGGTGCTGGAGGGCCTTTCCTGGGATACGCTGCATGTCATCCGGCCGGACCGTGGCGACCTGCTCGAGTTCGACGCTGGGACACGGCTGGCGGCATCCGCTGCGGGTCCCGGCGTCCTGGCTGGCGAGGCGGCGGGAGGGCATTGGCCGCTGATTTCGCGAACCCGGGGCATCGTCGAGGTACGGCGTGAGGCACTGCTGGCCGTCAATGCCTCGGGCGACCTCGCGGTTTACACCGTCACCGACGGGCAGGTCGTGGATGCCGGCGAAGTGATTGCACGCGCCAAGATCATTCCCTTTGTCGTGTCAGAAGATGCGCTGGAGCAGGGCGTCCGCGCGGCAACGGCAAGTGCAGGGCTGGTGGCGGTCCGTCCATTCCTGCCCGTGCGGATCGGCGTGGTGGTGCAGGAGTCGTTAGGGTCGTCGGCGCTCGACCGATTCCGGCGGGCGCTGGAAGAGAAAGCCGCCTGGTTCGGGTCCACGATGCTCGAGCCCTGTGTAGTCCCGCGCAACGCCCGGTCGATCGCGGCGGCGCTGGATGGCGCGGTGGGCGCCGGCGTCGGGATGGTCGCGGTCGCCGGGACGCTGGCGATGGATCCGCTCGATCCGGCGTTCGAGGCCATCCGGCTGCTGCACGGCGAGGTGGAGCGGGTCGGCGTGCCGGCGCATCCCGGGAGCCTGCTCTGGCTCGGGCGACTCGGGCGCGTTCCCGTGGTGGGCATGCCGTCCTGCGGACTGTTCTCACGCGCGACGGTATTCGACCTGGTCCTGCCGCGCCTCCTCGCTGGCTTGCCGGTGGACTCACAATGGTTGGCATCGTTAGGTATGGGAGGATTGCTGACGCGCGACGTCGCTGCCCGGTTCCCCCCGTACCGGCCGCGGCAGGAACGGGGAGCGGTGGATTGAGATGACGAGTCCCTACGGCAGGATCCTCGTGGACCATTTCCGGCATCCGCGGAATCGCGGGCCGATGGTGCATCCCACGGTGTCGGAAGAGGGCGTGAACCAGTTGTGCGGCGACCGGGTGCGCGTGGAGCTGCGGCTCGAGGGCACGCGGGTCGCTGAGGCAAAGTTCTCGGCCAATGCCTGCGCGCTGTGCGTGGCGTCGGCATCGGTGCTCACCGAACTGGCGACGGGGGCGTGGCTCGATGAAGTCGACACGCTGACCGTCGATGACCTGCTCCGGACGTTAGGCGCGGACGTACCGGAGGCGAGACGGAACTGCATCCGGCTGCCGTTGACCGTGCTGCATGCGGGGGTGATGCTGCACCGACGAGCGCACCAATTGCCGACCGCGGACCGCTCGCGGCCGGTGGCGGCGATCGTTCTGGCGGCGGGCCGGGCGAGCCGGTTCGGGGCTCAGAAGCTGCTCGCCCCGTACGGGACGTCCACGGTGGTGCGGAGCGTGGTGGACGCCATGCTCGAAGTGGGCGTGGACTACCTGATGGTGGTCGGCGGCCCGGATGGGGAAGCGATCCGGGCGTCGGTGAGTGGCGCGTCGGTGGTCTGGGTGGAAAACCCGGACCCCGATCGCGGGCTCTCCTCGTCGGTGGCGACCGGCGTGGCGGCGCTGCCGCCTAACGTCGGGGCGGCGCTGATGGTGCTGGGCGACCAGCCGGCGGTCCCGGTGCACGTGGTCGAGCGCGTGGTGAAGGCGTGGCGATCCGGCGGCGGGCCCGTTGTCGCGCCCCGGTATCGCGGCCAGCGCGGCAACCCGGTGCTCTTCGATTCCTCGATGTTTTCGGCGTTATGCGGCTTGTCGGGTGACCAAGGCGCCCGCGACCTCATCGCCGCCGATCCGTCCCGGGTAACGATGATCGATGTCACGGATCCGGAACCGGTGGACATCGACACCCCCGCCGATTACGACGAACTGCTGAGAAGCGAGAGGGACACCAGGACCGGGTAGTCGCTTTCGGCAGGATGGACGCGGCAGGTCAGGAAAATAACAACCGCCGTTAGGTCTACTGAACGACTTTCGCGTGCGTAAAGAGCGCCAGCCCGGCGCTTTCCCATGGAGGGTACGCGTACAGTTCATAACTGCCGTCTGGTGCTCTTCGAAACGCGCCCGCGGTGACGCTGGATGGTAGAACCGGATGATTTTCTGCCAGGAGGGCATACCCAACTGAGAGCAGCGCGATCG
>CBIHMX010000064.1:0-9136 GCA_966211115.1 uncultured Gemmatimonadaceae bacterium
GGTCGAGCGGCGTTCGGTCAGCGTCGGCGGCGACATGGCGGGCCACTCCGAGATCCTCAGCGGCGTCGCCGAGGGGGACTCGATCATCGTATCGGGGACATCCATGATCCGCGAAGGCGCCAAGACGCGTGTGGTCGAGCCACTCGACGACCGGATCCCGCCCGGCCAGCCAATGGATTCCCTGGCAACGGCGTCGCGCGTCGGTAACGGCGGTGCACGCAGAGGGAGGGGCGCAGAGTGAAGGAAAAGCGACGAGGTATCGCCAGCTGGTCCATCAGTCGTCCCATCGGCACGATCATGATCGTGAGCACCCTTCTGGTGCTCGGAACGGTCTACGTTGGCCGGATCCCGGTCGACCTCCTCCCGCGGATCGTGTACCCGCAGGTGCGCGTCAATGTCAGCAACCCAGGTGTCGAACCGGCGGTGCTCGAAGAGACCGTGGCCAAGCCGCTGGAAGCCGCCCTCGCGACGACCGCCGGACTCACGCGCATGGCGGCGGACGTCTCGAGCGGCTTCGTCAACATCACGCTCGATTTCGCCTACGGAACCAACGTCGATTTCGCGTTGCAGGACGCGGCCAAGAACGTGGAACGGATTCGCGCCCGCCTTCCCGAGGAGGCCGAACCGCCCAACATCAGCAAGTCTGATCCGTCGCAGCAGCAGATCTACCAGGTCGCGTTTTCGTCGAGCGACCGGAATCAGATCGCGCTCCGACAGTGGGTCGACCAGCGCCTTCGTCCGCAACTGCTCTCGGTGCCCGGGGTTGCCGCCATCGAGATCTTCGGTGGACTGGTGCGCGAGATCCAGGTCGAGCTCGACCCGGATCGGCTGCGCGGACTCGGGCTGTCGGTGTCGCAGGTCATCAATGCGCTGCGCAACGAAAACCAGGACCTTTCTGCCGGCCGGATCTCGACTACCGACCGCGAACTGGTCGGTACCACGGCGGGCAAGTTCCACTCGCTCGAGGACATCCGCGGCGTCCTGCTGACGGCGCCGAGCGGCGCGCGCGTGCCGCTCCGCGATGTCGCGACGGTTCGCGATACCAGCCAGGAACAGCGAAGCTGGGCGCGCCTCAACGGCGTCCCGGCCGTGCGGATCGGCATCCAGAAGCAGCCGGAATCGAACACGGTCGAAGTCGTCCGTGGCGTGCAGGCGCGGCTCCAGATGCTTCAGGAAAGCGGCTACGTCCCGGCCGATATCAGGAACGAGGTCACGTACGACCAGTCGGGCTTCATCAGCGAGGCGCTCAAGTCGGTGCGGGACGCTGCCATCATCGGCGCCGTACTCGCGATGCTCGTGGTGGTGGTGTTTTTGCGCTCGTTCCGCAAGACGTTCATCATCGGCGTCTCCATCCCGCTCGCCATCCTGGCGACGTTCGTCATGATGGGCATCGGCGACCTCACGCTCAACATCATGTCGCTGGGCGGGTTGGCGTTAGGCACGGGGCTCCTGCTCGACAATGCGATCGTGATGCTGGAGAACATCTACCGGCGGCGTGAGGATGATGGGCTCGACGCCGAGGAGGCGGCGCACATCGGGGCCGCCGAAGTCACCAGCCCCGTCGTCGCATCCACCACCACCAACCTCGCCTCGGTCGCCCCGTTTCTCCTCATCACCGGCCTGTCGGCGCTCATCTTCCGCGAGCTGATCCTGACGATCTCCTTCGCGATCCTTGCTTCGCTGCCGCTCGCGCTGACGCTGATTCCGATGCTGGCGGCGCAACTCGGCAAGGTGCGTTTCAAGAGTGGCCTCGATCGGTTCAGGCCGCTCGTTGCCTTCGAACGCGGTTTCGAGCGCATGATCGAGGGCTACCGCGGCCTGGCAACGAAGGTCGTGCGCGCGCGGTGGCTGTTGTTGGGCGGCGTCGCCGGCCTCGCGGTCTGGGCATACCTGGGGTCGCGCAACTTCCCGGTCGAGTTCCTGCCGCAGGTCGACGACGGGACGGTGACCGCCAACCTCCGCATGCCGCCCGGCAGCACGCCGGAAAAATCCAATCGGCTCTCGCACGAAGTGGAGCGCATGATCGGCGAGATGCCGGGTGTCCACAGCGTGTTCACGAATGCCGGCGCCGGGCGCGGTGGCATGGACATTCGCCTCGTGCCCGCTGACGAGCGCCAGATGAGCTCCGACCAGTGGGTGCAGACGCTGCAGAATCGCGTCGACGACGCCGGGTTCGCCGGATCGCGCGTGTTCGTGCGTCCGCCGCGCATCCGCGGCCTGCGCACGTCCTCGGCGGGCACGGACGTGTCGGTGGCCGTCGTCGGCGACCAGCTGGAGATGCTCCAGGAGATCGGGCGGGAAGTGATCCGTCGGCTCCGGAACGTGCCGGGCCTTGAGAACGTGCAGGCGCAGGCGGAAGACCCACGCCCGATGCTCTCGATTGCCCTCGATCGTGAACGGTCGCGCAACCTCGGCCTCGACGTGTCGGCCGTCGGCCAGACCGTGCGCACCGCCCTCGACGGGACGATCGCGACTCGTTATGCCGACGGCAACTTCGAGTACGACGTGCGCGTCCTGTTCCCGAAGCACCGGTTTGCCAGCGTCACCGATGTCGGCGGCACGCTGCTCTTCCCCGGCGGCCGCAACAACTCGCCGGTCTTCCTGCGCGACATCGCCGACGTGTCGCACGCCGTCACCCCGGCCACGATCCGCCGCGAGAACCAGAACCGCCGCATGGAAGTCAACGGCGACGTGATTACCGAGGTGGCGTCGATCGGGCAGATCACCGACTCCATCCGCGCCCGCCTCGCTGATCTCGAGCTGCCGGACGGTTACGGTCTCATCATCGGCGGCGAGCAGGAGGCCATCGAGGACACCAATTCACAGATGTTCCTCGTCATCGGCCTGGCGATCTTCCTCGTCTTCGTGGTGCTGGCAGTGCAGTATGAGAGCCTGCTCGACCCGCTCATCATCCTCACCGCGGTCCCGCTGGGCCTGATCGGCGTCATCGCCATCCTCGCGATCACCAACACGCCGTTCTCCGCGCCCGTCTACCTGGGCATGATCATGCTGGCCGGCATCGTGGTGAACAACTCGATCCTGCTCGTCGAATTCTCGAACGACTTCCGCCGCGAGGGAACGCACACGCTGGAAGAGTCGGTCGTCGAGGCCGGTGTGGTCCGGATGCGCCCGATCCTCATGACCACGATCACGTCGCTCGTCGGGGCGCTGCCGCTCGCGTTAGGCCTGGGTGAGGGCGGCGAGTTGATGCGGCCGCTGGCGATTGCCGTGGTGGGCGGGCTCGCCGTTTCGTCCCTGTTGACACTGTTCGTCGTACCGAGCTTCTATGTGATCGTCCACAACGTCGGTATCGCGGTCCGGCGCTTCGTTATCGGGGAATCGGCCCGGCGCGTGGCAGTCAGCGAAGCGGGCGATTGAGCCGTGTCCGGGCCGGCCCTAACGCGGAGCCGGCTCGGACTCGAAGATCCGCGTGAAGTCGAGATCCTCGGCAACCATCACCAGCGCCGTCGCTGGCAGCGCGTCTGTTTGCCGCAACATGTCCTCGTAGTGCGCAGCGTACGCCTGGGCGCTTTCGTCCGGCTGCGGGACGCGCATGGCAAGGAACACCAACGCCGCGCCATGTGACGCCGAACGGATCACGTCGAAAATCGGACGACCGTTACGCACGATCACTTCCGGGACCGCGTCCACCCGCGCCTCCTCGAGGAACCTCGTGAGCCGTGCCAGCGCGTCCTCCTGCTCGTCCGGCGTCTCGCACGTCGTCCGTAACCGGAGCTCGGCATGATCCCACGAGCGGCTGCGCCGGAGCAGGATCGCCAGCGCCAGAATGAACGCGGTCGCCGACGTCATCTTCGACCACCACAGGTCGATGCGCGGCGCCGGCATGTGTGGCGCTGACTCCGGCGGTGGTGACGCATCGGCGGATTCCCGCACGATCACCAGATTCCGCCCGGTCTTCGCCACCAGTTGGATCAATTCGGCGAACCGCTCAAAGCTCGATGGTTTTTCTGTTTCGCCGATCATGATGGTGTTCGGCCTGATCGGTCCGAATCCGTAGGCGCGGATCATCGTCGCCGCGCCCTCGTACGGGTCGGCCGCCGGCAGTGTCCGGACGAAGGCTTTCACCTTTCGCCGCCGGACGTACGCCCGGATCGTCTCTGTCAACTGGTCGACGCGTTCAGCGTTCGCGCGTTCCGCCGGAATAAACGCGGCCACGGTGACGAGGCTCCGGCTCTGCGCCATGGCGTCGGCCAGTTCGATGAGGTACCAGCGTGACGACGGGCTTCCGCTCAGGACGAGCAGATTCGGCTTCCAGGTTCCTTCACCCTGTGGCTGCCCGGCCATCCGGTTCAGCAGGAGTCGCGTGGCGAACATCATGAACGCCAGGCGCATGTCGCCCCAGTAGGCGCGGAGGCTGCGCCGCTTCATCAGGTAGTAGATCGTCGAGATGGTAGCTGTCGCAATCAGCGTTGCACCCGGCGCGATCATGAGCATGGCGAGGCCGCAGAGCAGGAATCCAGCCACCGAAATCCACCACGGCACCCGGAACTTCGGCCGCCACGCCGGACTGGAAATGAGTTCGCCAAGGCCCGCCGACAGGTTCAACACACCGTACGAGGTCAGGAAGAACATCGACAACACCACGGCAATCGCGTTCAGGTTGCCCATCAGGATGCCAGCCAGCGCCAGACCGAACGAAAGGACCGTCGCGACCCGTGGATCGTTATGCCGGCCGAACCCACGCCCGATAACCGGCGGGATCACCTCGTCGCGCGCCAGCGCCTGCAGTGTCCGGGGCGCGCCAAGCAGGGCCCCCATGGCGCTCGACAACGAGGCTGCCCAGATGCCCACCAGGACCGCCGGTCCCCACCGTGCCGATGCCTGCATAACGAGTGAATCGGTGAGCAGCAGGGGACGCGGGATGTCACGTGCGTGCATGACGATCGGAATGGCCAGGTACACCGCGTATCCCACCAGCACGGCGGCGATGGTGCCGCGAGGCAGCGAACGTGCCGGCTCCCGCAAATCGCCAGACATGGCGATGCCGGCCTCGATGCCCGTCACCGCCGGGAAAAACACGGCGAAAACAGCCCAGAAGTGCAGCCGCTCCATCACCGGCAGCTCGTCGGGGACGGGCGTCGGCGGCGCGCTGCCCGCAAAAAAGGACACGAGCGAAGCCGCGATCGCGATCATGATGATGAACTGCGACTTGAGCGCGAGGTCCGCGGAGATGTACACAACGATCGTCAGCCCGATCAGGGTGACGACCCCCACCTGCGTCAGATCGAGGGCAGGAAAAACGTCCACCACCGATTCCGAGAATCCGGCGATGTAGCACGAGATACCGAGCGCCTGGGCCAGATACAACGGAATACCGATCGCCGCACCAGTCTCCACGCCGAGCGATCGTGAAATGACGTAATAGGCCCCTCCACCGCCAACGCGCATGTTGGTCGCCAGTGCGGCCAGGGAGAGCGCGGTGAAGAACGTGATGGTGCTCGCAAGCGTGACGACAGCGATGGTCCCGGTTAGCCCGAGGTTCCCGAGCACCCAGCCCATCCGCAGGTACATCACCACGCCCAGCACGGTCAGGACACTGGGAGTAAACACCCCCTTGAATGTCCCGAACTGGTAACCCACGGTCACCAGCGCAGCTCGCCAGACAATTGACTTCGGTCAGGTTTCTTCATGCCCAAGGCGGCTGTTCGGAGGTGCTCACGACGCATATTGCGTCATCCACGCACCGCCGTCGACCCCGACCGTGTCAAATGTTTCCCTCAAAAAGCTCTGGAGAATGGCTCGTCATCCACTCGTCGTCGTCAGTAACCGGCTCCCGTTCCGACTGGTCAGCGATGACAGCGGGGGGTCGAAACAGGTGCGATCGCCGGGCGGACTCGTCTCGGCGCTGACGCCCGCGCTCAAGGCGCGCGGTGGCGTGTGGGTCGGCTGGCCGGGCAGCGCACGCGAAGACACTGCGCGGCCGGACTCGACTGATTCCACGAACGACATGGGGTTCGACATCGCCGAAGTCCCATTGTCGAACCGGGAGATCGCCGCGTACTACAGCGGTTTCTCCAACCGCACGGTATGGCCGCTGCTGCACTACTTCGTTGGTCGAATGGAAGTGGATTCGAGCTGGTGGACCGCCTACGACGCCGTCAACGCGCGGTTCGCCGACGCGGCCGCCAAGGTGGCCGGCAAGGGTGCGCTCGTCTGGATTCACGACTACCAGTTGTTGCGGGTCGCGCACCACCTGCGGGCGAAGGCGCCTCACCTCTCGAGTGCGCTCTTCCTCCACGTTCCGTTTCCCGCCGCCGATGTGTTTCGCGTGCTGCCATGGAGCCGCGAGATCCTGCACGGCATGCTCTCGGCGGACTACGTCGGGTTTCATGTCCACGCATTCGTCAGGCATTTCCTGCAGAGCGCGGAGGTGCTGTTAGGCTGCGACATCGACAGCGCGCGCGGCATTGTGCGCTACAGTGGTCGTGACGTCGCCGTCGGCGCGCACTCGATCTCGATCGACGTCGCCGAGGCCGAGCGCCTCGCCGGAGCCATGGTTCCGGCCCGCACACGGCCGCTCGACGCGCCGGTGGAGATCCTCTCGGTGGATCGCCTCGACTACACCAAGGGCATCGTCAGGCGGCTGGCTGCCATCGAGCGGGTCCTGGAGGAACGCCCCGCGAGGCGTCTGCGATTCACGCAGGTACTCGTGCCGAGCCGGGAACGCGTGCCTGACTACAGCCAGTTGAAGCGCGAGATCGACCAGGCCGTCGGCCGCGTCAACGGCCGGTTCTCCGCCGGCGGCTGGTCGCCGGTGCGCTACATCGCGCGGCCAATACCACGGGACGACCTGTTTGCGATGTATCGTCAGGCAGACGTAGCGCTGGTCACTCCGCTTCGAGACGGCATGAACCTCGTCGCCAAGGAATACGTCGCGTCACAGCTCGATGATTCGGGGGTACTGATCCTCTCGGAAATGGCGGGCGCTGCCGAGGAATTGCAGGAAGCGCTCATCGTGAACCCGTTTCACGGGGACGCCGTGGTGGAAGCGATTCAACGAGCGCTGTCGATGCCCGAACAGGAGCGCCGGGCGCGCATGTCGGCGCTGCGCGCCCGGGTCCGTTCAAAGGATGTGTACGTGTGGGTCGACGAGTTCCTCGATGCGGCCGATCGTGCCGTCAGGCATGCCCGCGACCGAGCCTCGACCGCCCTCGATGAGCTGACCTCGCGCATCGGACCATGGCTGGCCCAACGACCGCGGCTGGCGCTGCTTCTGGACTACGACGGCACGCTCACACCCATCGTCGCGAAACCCGAGGCGGCGCGACTCTCGAACGCCGCCAGACTGGCGCTCCAGGCGGCCACCCGGGCGCCGGGGATCGACATCACCATCGTTTCGGGCCGGGCGCTCGAAGATGTCCGTGAGCGCGTCGGCCTGCCTAACGTCACCTGCATCGGCAATCACGGTTTCGAGATCGAGGGTCCCGCGCTCCACTTCCGTCACGAGGCCGCCGATCGCATCCACGCCGCCATGGAGGCGGCGGGTGACGCGCTACGCAACCTCGCCATTCCCGGCACGCAGGTCGAACTCAAGGGCCCCACGCTCTCGCTTCATTATCGCGGCGTCGACGAATCGCTGCGGGACGACGTCGTGCAACGCGTGCGCGCATTGCTGCGCCGCCGGCGGCTGAACGTTGTCGAGGGCAAGCTCGTCCTCGAGGGCCGGCCGGCGGTCGACTGGCACAAGGGACACGCGGTGCTCTGGCTGCTCGGCCAGCGCTACGGCAACGACTGGCCCTCGCACGTCCGCGCCCTGTTCATCGGCGACGACACCACCGACGAAGACGTCTTCCGCAGCCTGCGCGGCATTGGCCGCTCCATCTGCGTGGGTTCATTCGTGCCGCAGCCCGCGGCCCAGGCCGACTACCGGTTGCCGGATCCGGACTCGGTCATCGCGTTGATCCGTTGGCTTACCGCCGGCGCCTTCCGGCATGCGACAGGATAGCGAGCGCGGTGGCCGCTGAATACGCTCCCCTCGCGAAGTATGGTGTCATTGGCGACCTGCATACGGCGGCATTGATAAGCGCCGGCGGGTCGGTCGACTGGCTGTGCGCACCGCGCTTCGACTCGCCAAGTGTTTTCGCCGCGCTGCTCGATGATGCCGTGGGCGGCCGGTGGCGGATCTCGATGGCCGGCGCCACCGAACACACGCAGCGCTACATCCAGGGCACCAACGTGCTGCAGACGATACACCGCGCCGGCCGGACGGAGCTCATCATCACCGATTTCATGCCGGTCGCGCAGGCACGGGGAAAGCACGTGGAGCTGTATCGCATCGTGCAATGCGTCGGTGGTTCGTGCACCGTCGACGTCGAATTCCTCCCGCGATTCGGCTACGCCGCGGAACAGACAACCATCCGTCAGCGGGCGCACGGCTGGATTGCCACCGATGCCCAACAGGATGTCGCCACACTTTCGGCCACTCCGGGCATCGAATGGACGCTGGAACCAGGCAAGCTGCTTGGTCGTGCGGCTTTGCGCGACAGCGATCGCATCGAGTTCATCGCGCGGTACGACGACGACGAAGTGCACGCCGTCTCCTCGTTCGAGACGCAGCGCAAGCTGAACGAAACGATTGCGTGGTGGCGCGAATGGTCTGGACGGCTCAGGTACCAGGGTCCGTACCGCGACATGGTCGAGCGCAGTGCCCTCACGCTGAAGCTCTGTTGCTACTCGCCGACCGGCGCGATCGTGGCGGCGCCAACGACGTCACTGCCCGAATACCCCGGCGGGGCGCGCAACTGGGATTACCGATACTCATGGCTTCGCGACTCGGCGTTCGTTTCGTACGCGCTCGAACGCCTCGGGTATCTCGACGAAGTGGACGCCTTCACCAACTTCATCAAGCGAATCGCCCGCCGCGCCGATGGTGGCCCGATCCAGATCATGTACGACCTCGACGGCGGACGACACCTTCCCGAAAAAGTGCTCGAGCACCTCGAGGGCTATGGCGGCGCCAAACCGGTGCGCATCGGGAACGCGGCCGCATCGCAGTTCCAGCTCGATGTGTACGGCGAACTGCTCGAGATGTTGCGCATCCGCTACTGGCGTACGCTGCCAAGCGAAGGACTGTGGGAAGCGATGCATTCACTCGTGGCGTGGACCGCCGACCATT
>CBIHMX010000065.1:0-9135 GCA_966211115.1 uncultured Gemmatimonadaceae bacterium
CGTGCGCACTGCCGCCGGTGACGTTGGGCCGCAGCGACATCGAGTCGGTGCGCATCTGCTCCGCCCGCGCGATGGAATCCGTTCGCGCGGCCATCGCCAGCGAGTCCTGGCGCGAGGTCATGTTCATCGAGTCGGTGCGGGCTCGCTCGGCCGCCGCGATGGAGTCATTGCGGGCGAGGTTCGCGGCATTGATCGAGTCCGTGCGCGTCTGTTCGGCGCGACGGATGGAATCGGCGCGCATCGAGTCGGTGCGGGCAGTACTCGTCGTGGGCAGGACGACTTCACCGCGTGATTCTTTCCTGATCGGGATGCGCGTCGTGGACCGGGCACCGGCCCGGGTGGTGTCGCGACGAGTAGTGTCGACCTGCGCCGGCAAAGTGGCCGCACACAGGGCAACCGCAATACCGCTCCCAATCGCCCATCGTGTGATTTCTCTCTTCCTCATGTGATCCCCCGGTTCACCGTGACTCCGCGACGTCCGCAGGCCTCCGGGACGCGATCGCCGGGGTGGGTATTTCACCCACCGGTGAGTCGTGTGACAACATGCCTTCACGCCTCGGTCGTCAGTTCTCCTGCTCGGAGAAGTGTGCGGCGACTGGGCGCGAGCCCTGGATGTTCCGTGTACCCGCCAGTCACGCTGGCGAACCAATTTTCCGGTGCGATATCACGCCGCGTTATGCAGCGGCCACATCCACGTTAGGCGTGCTGGTCATTCCGAATCGGGCACGGCGGTGGTGGTGTGGTTCAGCTGGGCATGGGGCCCGGGCACGGCGCCCGGGGCACGGCACAGGGCACGGGGATGCACCACTCGGGCACGGGGCACGGGGTGACCTTCTCGCGAAACCCCCGAGTTCGGGAAACCCCGAGTTCGGGGTCAGACCCGGGGTCTGACCCCACTCAAGTTTCAGCCCGCGACCAACTTAGATGGGGTCAGACACGGGGTCAGACCCCGGGTCTGACCCCGAACTCGGGTTTAGTCGGCGCGGATGGCGGTCAGGGGGTCGACGCGGGTCGCGCGGCGCATGGGAATCAGGCACGCCGCCACGGCAACGAGCGAGATCACCGCTACCACCGCGCCAAAGACGGCCGGATCGGATGGCTCGACACCATACAGCAATGATTGTGTGATCCGCGAAAGCGCCAACGCGCCAACGACACCCACCACGATCCCGACGGCTGCAATCGTTATTCCCTGGCGCAAGACGAGACCGACGACCTGTCCGTTCCCGGCCCCGAGCGCCATGCGGATTCCAATTTCGCGATGACGCTCGGACACCATGTACGACAGCACGCCATACGTGCCGATCGCGGCAAGCAGCAGCGCCACCCCCGCAAAAATGCCGAGGAGCAGCGACAGGAATCGCTCCCGCGTTAATGACGCGCCGACCACGTCTTCCATCGTGCGCAACTGAATGATGGGAAGACCGGGATCGATGGCCGTCACCGCCTCGCGAATGGCCGGGGCGAGCGTCGACATCGGCCGCGACACCTCCAGCACCAGGTTCATCTGGCGCGGTGCGACGCCGGCTTGGCGCGCCGACTGCTCGAAGTTGAAGTAGAGCTCCGTCCCGGCGGGGACATCCAGTCCGCCCTGCTTCACGTCGCGCGCCACGCCGACGATGGTGAACATCGGCGTATTGGGACCGAAGAATGGACTCACCCGTCGACCGATCGGGTCGACGTCCTTGTAGAAGCGCTTCGCGAGCGACTCGTTGATGATGACCACCGGTCCGCCGATGGCGTCGCCGGCCCCGAAGGCGCGACCGGAAACCATCTCGATGCCCATGGTCTCGAAGTAGCCTGACGAGACCGTCTGGTAGTAGTCGACGTTCGCGGGCGGATCACCCGGGCCCGGACTGTAGCCCTCGAAGTTCGTGTCGTTGGCGTTGACCGGGCGCTGTGGCGGCAATCCCTGCATCGCCGACACGCGTTCCACACCAGGTACCTCATCGAGGCGTCGGGCGAGGTCGGTGATCACGTTCACGACGCGCTGCGAGTCCGGATACGGCGCTTGCGGGAGCACGAGGCCGAACGTCACGCGATTCTCGACGTCGAAGCCGGCGTCGACACTCGTCAGGTTGCGAAACGTCTTGATGAGGAGGCCGGCGCCGATGACCAGCATGACGGCGAGCGCGATCTCGACGACGACCAGTCCGCGCCGCACGCGATTCCGCCCCGACCCCGTGGTCGCGCGGACCCCGCCTTCCTTGATAGCCAGGCTCACCGCCTGTTCGCCCATGTGGAGCAGCGGAGCCATGCCGAACACGAGCCCGGTGAGCACTGCCACCACCACCGTGAAGCCGAGCACCGTGGGATCGAGCGTGATCTCGGCAGCGCGGGGTACGCTGGCGGGGTTCGCGGCCAGCAATGACTTGAGCCCCCAGAACGCCAGCGCCAGGCCTTACGAGGCCCCGAGCAGGGACTGGACGGTGCCCTCGGTCATGAACTGGCGGAGGATGCGCGTTCGGCTGGCCCCCAGCGCCGTCCGCACCGCAAACTCCTTGTGCCGGGACTCGGCGCGGGCCAGCAGCAGGTTGGCGACGTTGGCGCAGGCAATGAGCAGCACGAGCATGACGGCGCCCTGCAGCACCCACAACGCGCGCTTCACGTTGCCGACCACCTCGTCGCGCAAGGGAACCATCTGCACGCGATGGGTGGTGTCGTTAGGCACGTGCCCCTGCGGCCACCACTCGCGCCACTGCTTCAGGAAGCCCTCCAGCTCGGCGTTCGCCTGGGCGGGCGACGTTGTCGCCGCCAGCCGGCCGACGCCGTACACGTAGTGCGAGCCGCGATTCTGCCGGTTGTCGGGATTGAGGCCCAATGGAATCCACAACTGTGTCTTGTTGTCGTGGATGTCGAACCCCGGCGGCATGATGCCAAGCACCGTGCGCTGCAGCCCCTGGATCATCGCTGTCTTGCCGACGATGGCCGGATCGCCGGCGAACGCGCGTTGCCACAGGTCATGGGAGAGGAGCACCACGGGGTCCGCGCCGGGGCGATCCTGCTCGGCGGTGAACGTCGTGCCGCGCAGCGGGCGCACGCCAAGGACATCGAACATGCTCGCCGTCACGTAAGCGGTGCTGACGCGCTCGGGACGATCGCCTTCACTCAGGTTCGTGGCGCCCGTCGTGTATGCCCCGACGTGCGCAAATGCCCTCGTGCGCTCCTTGATGTCGAAATATTCGGGAGGTGACAGCCAGAACTTGCTGAAGTTCAGCGTCGGAAACTGGCTCGTGAGGAACATCAGCCGGTCGGAGTCCGGATACGCGAGTGGCTTGCGCACCACGCCGTTGATCACGCTGAAGATGGCGCTGTTGGCACCGATCCCGAGGCCGATCGTCAGCACGGCCAGCGTCGTGAATCCCGGTGAGCGGCGCAGGAGCCGCACTCCGTACTTGAAGTCCTGCCATCCCGAATCGAGGAGCGATCCCTTGCGAACGTCTCGCACCTCGTCCTTGATCTGCTCGACGCCGCCCGCCTCGAGTCGCGCGGTGCGGCGCGCCTCGTCAGGCGACATGCCGTGCCTGATCTTTTCCTCGGTCAGCAGGTCGACGTATGCGCGTACTTCGGCATCGAGGTCGTTCTCGACCGCGTTCCTGGCAAACAGGTTCCTGAAGAAAGACATGGTCAGGTGGATTGGAGCGCAAACGTGATGGCGAGTGAAACCCGCTTCCACTGGCCGATTTCGGAATCGAGCTGGCGGCGGCCAGCGGCGGTCAGCCGGTAATACTTCGCCCGCCGATTGTTCTCGGAGGCTCCCCAGGCGGAGGACAGCCAGCCGGCATCCTGCATCCGGTGCAGTGCCGGGAAGAGCGAGCCTGGCTTCACCTGGAACGTGCCTTTCGTGATCTGTTCGATGCGCCGGGAAACGCCGAGCCCGTGGAGCTCGCCCAGCGTAAGCGCTTTGAGTATGAGGAGATCGAGGGTGCCCTGAAGCAGGTTCGCAGGCTGGGGCGGCACGTCAGTCGGGGTTCGGGTCCTGGACGGTTCGACCTATAGAACGTCAATAGGACACCGGAGTTTCAGGAACGGTTGTAACCGATCCCGTTGCCTCAGTCCTTGACCGCGGTGGTGATGACGCGAATGCGCCGGCGGTGTCGTGCCAGCAGGTAGGTAATGAAGTCCCCGACGATGGGGCTGGGACGACTGGTCCGGCGCGTGACCACGCGAGCGGTGAGAATGTGCGCCTGCGCATCCCACACGACGTTGATCGCGCCACGTTCTTCGCGCGCGCTATGCAGCTTGAGCCATCCCGGATGCCGCCCCGGCGTCTGCATCTTGTCGAGCCGAAGCCCGAATCGCTCGAGCCGCGGATCGATGCCGATCGCCTCGCGAAGACTGCCACCGTGCGTGCAAATGGCCGAGATGATGATCTGCATGAGCAGTACGCTGAGGTCGCCGGTCAGAAAAGGGAAGCGCAAAACGCACGCCTCATCGGAAATCCCTGAACGGCGGGACAGGGTCTGTGCCGAAACCCTGCCCCGTCTTCGGGGCCAACCTTCTGACGGTAGCACCTGTCCAACCGGCGTTTTACAGCCACCTGGACATCACATGCCTAGCATCGCGATCGTTTCCCTCCTCGCCCTTGCCGTGGCCCCGCAGGGAGGAGACCAACCGCGCACGACCTCGACCGTTGTCTCCGCCAGCGCGGTACCCGCCACGCAACCGCCGCGCATCGATGGCCGCGCCGATGACACTGTCTGGCAGTCGGCGCCGAAATTTTCCGGATTCCGCACGTTCGAGCCGCGAGTCGACCAGGAGCCGGCACAGCAGACCGAGTTCCAGGTCTCGTACGACGACAAGAACCTCTACGTGCTCGTTCGCATGTTCGATCCCCATCCCGACAGCATCATGCATGCGCTGTCGCGACGCGACGTGCGCGGCCCGTCGGACCAGATCAAGATCCTGATCGATTCGTACGATGACAAGCGCAGCGGATTCACGTTCGCCGTGAATCCCGACGGCGTGAAGCGCGATTACGCCATGAGCAACGACGGCAACGAAGACGGATCGTGGAACGGCGTCTGGGACGTCGCCACCTCGATCGATTCACTTGGCTGGATCGCCGAATACCGCGTTCCGCTGTCACAGCTCCGTTATGCACCGGCCGCCAGTCATACGTTCGGATTCGGCATCTGGCGCGACGTGGAGCGCACGCGTGAACGCAGCGCCTGGCCACTCTGGTCTCCCACGCGCAGCGGAATCTCTTCACAACTGGGCCGCCTGACGGGCCTCGATGGCCTGACGACCGATCGGCGGCTCGAGGTCACGCCGTACGTCGTGACCAAGAACGTCCAGCGCGCGCAATCGCCGTCGGGCTACGGCCGCGACCAGCAGGTGTCGATGGGCGGCGACCTCAAGCTCGGCATAACGCCTAACATCACGCTCGACGCGACGGTCAATCCCGACTTCGGCCAGGTCGAGGCCGATCCGGCGGTCGTAAACCTCACGGCGTTCGAAACGTTCTTCTCCGAGCGCCGCCCGTTCTTCGTCGAGGGCACCGGGTTGTATCGCTTCGAGTTGAACTGCTACATCGTCGTCGACTGCAGTACGAACGAAGGACTGTTCTACTCGCGGCGGATCGGCCGTTCCCCGGCCCTGCGCAGCCAATACGGCGATGCGTCGACCGCGACGTCCACACCGATCGCCGCCGCCGCCAAGTTGACCGGGCGCACACGCGGGGGCCTGTCCTTCGGCATCCTCGAGGCGCTGACCCCCGAGGTGACCGGCACGCAGGACCGGGCCGTGGAACCGCTCACGAACTATGTGGTGCTCCGCGCCCAACAGGACCTCCGCGGCGGCGAATCCGGCATCAGCGCGATCTTCACGGGCGTGAACCGGTCGCTCGACGGCCTGACCGATCCGTTCTTGCACGACGGCGCGTATACCGCTGGCGCCACGTTCCGGCATCGCTTCAACAGCCAGCAGTACGAGTTCGCCGGGCAGGTTGCTGCCTCACGAGTGACCGGCACACCGGCGGCGATCCTGCGTACGCAGCAGAGCGGCGTTCATTACTACCAGCAACCTGGCGACGACCTCGAGGTCGATTCCTCCGCCACCTCGCTCACCGGACATTCCGAACAGCTCAAGTTCGGCAAGTACAGCGGTGGCATCACCCGTTTCGAGACCAGCCTGGTCCACCAGTCGGCGGGATTCGACGTCAACGACCTTGGCTTCCTCCGCCGCGCGGACCGCGTGGACTGGAGCACGTGGGGTGCGCTGAACTGGCGCGACGCGCGATGGATCTACCGCTGGGCCCAGCTCAACGGCAATCACTGGGAGACATGGAACACCACCGGCACGCGATTGGAGAACGCGTTCAACGTCAACGGTCACATGGGCCTGAACAACAACTGGGACGTCCACCTCGGCGGCACCATGTCGGGTGTCACGCCCAGCTTCTGCGATCGCTGCACGCGCGGCGGCCCGGTGATGCGTACGTCGCGCGGGTTCTTCCCCTGGGGCGGCATCAACAGCGACAGCCGCCAGACCGTGTCGGGAGGCGTCTGGTTCAATCTCGGCTTCAGCGACGAGGGGAACTCGCACCGCAGGTCGTTCGATCCATACCTGAACTTCCGCGTCTCCACCGCGCTCCAGCTCAATCTCAGCGTTGGCGTATCCAAGGACCGGAACGACTCGCAATGGTACAACAATTTCCCCGGCCAGAACGGCGTGACGCACTTCACGTTCGCGCATCTCGACCAACGCACCGTGTCCATGGGCGTGAGACTCAACTACACGGCGACTCCGGACCTCACGTTCGAGTTCTACGGCGCGCCATTCGTGTCCACCGGTACGTATTCGGACTTCCGTGAACTGAGTGCCACGCCTGACGCGGACGACTATGACGACCGTTTCCAGTCATTCACGCCGCCGGAGGGATCAGAAACGTCGTTCAAGTTCACACAGTTGCGCACCAACGCGGTCGTGCGCTGGGAATATCGGCCCGGCTCCACGATGTTCCTGGTGTGGGCCCATGGACGCCAGGATTCGGGTGACGGCACGCTGCGGCAGTCGTGGTCACGCGATTACCGCGACCTGTTCGCGTTACACCCCGATAACACGTTCCTGATCAAGGTCGCTCATTGGTTGAACCGATAAGAGCGGGTAGGGCAGAACACGGAACGCACCGATACACGGGACAGCAACGGGTACTGCTTTGGTGAACCCCTGGACATCATGTATCGCCTTGGATTGCGATGAAGGCGTGATGTCCAGGGGTTTCACCAAAGAAGTATCCGTGTCGTTCTGTGTACCCGGCGTGATCCGTGTTCCTGCCGTACCTGCCCTGATCGACTTACTCGCGTCTCAAAATTGTATTTGGATCGACGCGGGTCGCCCGCAACGCCGGTATCACACAAGCCAGCAGCGCAATCGTTCCCAGGAGCAGGGGCACTGCCACGAACGTCATCGCATCGGTCGGGGCTACCTCGTAGAGCAATCCGCGGATCGACCCTGACAGGGCGAACGCCCCCGCCACGCCGATGGTGATGCCAATTGCCGCCAGCCGTGCGCCGTCGCGAAGCACGAGGCCGAGCACACCCGATGCCTTTGCCCCAACCGCCATGCGGACCGCGAATTCGCGCTGCCGGGCCTCGACGCCGTAGGCCACGAGCCCGTAGGTGCCGATGCTGCCGAGGATCAGAGCGAGCACACCGAAACCCAGCAGCAACATCGCCGCGGCGCGGGCGCCGAGCATGGAATCGTCGACCAGCGATGCCATCGTGCGCTCACGGCTGAGAGGCACGTCGGGCGCAATCTCCGTCGCGATCCGGTGAATGGTGGCGGCCATGTTCGCGGGGTCGAGCGACGTTCGCACGGTCAGCGCAATCGGAATCGTCGTGTTCTGTTCAAAGGGCACGTAGACCACCGGACCCGGTGCCAGCTTGAGGTCGTTGTTCCGGACATCGGCGGCGACGCCGACAACCGTGAGCCAGCCGGGCCAGGGATAGCGAAGCTGGCCGCCGACAGCGTACCGACCGGCCCAGAATCGTTTCACTGCTGCTTCGCTGACGATGGCGACGGGGGCACCATCAGAGCGATCACCGTTGTTGAACGCCCTGCCCTGCCGCAGTGGAATGCCCATGGCTCGGAAGAAATCGGGCGACACCCTTCGCAGTTCGAAGTACTCCAGCTTGTTGGGATCCTTCGTCCATCCATCCACCCACATTGCCATGCCGTGGTTGGTCTGGTCGAACGGCAACTGGGACGTCACGCCGGCGGCGGCCACGCCCGGCACAGCGCCCAGGCGCTCCACGACCTGCCTGACGAGTGCGATGCGCGCCTCGCTTTCCGAGTAACGGGCACGCGGCGGGTTCAATTGCGCCGTCACGACCGTCTCGGTCACGAAGCCGGGATCGACGTCCATGATCCGCGTCAGGCTGCGAACGAGCAATCCGGCGCCAATGGCGAGCACCACGCCGATGGCGATCTGCACGCTGACGAGCGCACTCGCCAGGCGGCGGTGCGGTGACGCGATGCCGGATCGCGCCGAGCCGATGGCCTGCAGCCCTGTTGCGCGCGACAGGCGTCGTGCCGGCGCAATTCCCGACAGCAGCGCGGTCGCCGCGGTGGCGACGACGGTAAAGGCCACCACCCAGCCATCGAGCCTGACCTCGTCGATGCGCGGGGTATTGGCTGGAAGCAGCGAGACGAGCAGCGGAACCATCACGACTGCCAGAATGAGCCCGGCCGTTCCACCCAGCGCGGCCAGCAGCGCATGTTCGATGAGCAACTGGCGCGAGAGACGCTTCGTGCCGGCTCCAATGGCCGCGCGAATGGCCATCTCCCGTGATCGGGTGGCACCGCGCACCATCAGGAGGTTGGCGACATTCGCACATCCCATCGCCAGAACCAGGCCGACTGCGCCAAGGAGCACCCAGAGCAAGCGCTGGCTGTCCTTCACCAGGCGATCCCGGAGCGCGCTCACCGTGACGTTGGCCAGGTACTCCGGCATGGTGGGTCGCCAGACGGGATTCTCCTTCTGGAGTATCCCGCCCACACGATGGACGTCGTTGCGAGCCTGCGCGCGCGTGACGCCATCCTTCAGCCGGCCAATGATCATGTGACCGTACGCGCCCCAGGAGTAGCCGACGGCCGACTCGACGCAGGTCGGCGCGCGATGCACGAGTACGT
>CBIHMX010000066.1:0-9015 GCA_966211115.1 uncultured Gemmatimonadaceae bacterium
GAAGTAGAGATAGGCGCCTTCGTGGAAGACCGGGAGGTAGACGGTCGTTCCTTCGCGAAGCTCGGGCGCGTCCATGTTGCCGCCGAAGTCGCCGGGCCAGAGTCCGCTGAATGCCTCCTGGCCGCGCGGGGCGACCGCGATGCGGCCGAGCATCGGCTTGAGGTCAATCTCGATCGATTGCGAGCGCGAATCGGGGAGTGTGGTACGTCCCACCATGCGGGTCGTATCGAGTTCCCACAGGTAGCGCCGGCTCGAGATCGGCTCGTTGACCAACCGCAGGCGCGAATCGCTCTGCAGTCCGCCGAATCCTCCGCTGACATTGGCCGCGGCCAGGCCCGTGTTAGGCATGACCCGGATGATTTTCACCACCAGCATGTCGTTGGTGGTTGCGCCTTCGACGAAAAACGGTCCGACTTCGCCCGGAAAAGCGCCACCTTCACGGGTGTAATACGCCCCGTGCATCGTGTTCGAAATGATCACGGTGTTGGGCTTGATGCGCATTACCGGGTCACGGACGGCAAACGTAGGGTGTCCGACCGTCGGCGTGAATCGCACCGTGTCCTGGGCGCTCGCCACGATTGGCGTGAACGTCAGGATTGCGGCCTGGAGTAAGGGGCGCATGGTCTGATCGGTTGGGGGATCGAGTTTTTCGCTTGAGCCATGAAGGGAACTCGAATCGCTCCTTTCCGTAACCCGGATTTACGCGGCAGGTCAACCGAAGGAGAACCGAGTCCCCGCGAATGAACGCGAATCTCGCGGATGGGCATTCCCTGAAGTTCAGTGACTTGGCTTTGCGGCGGATCCTGGCGCAACGTTTTCACCCTACTCGTGCGCACGTGAACAGCCTTTGCTGGTTGACACAGGCGTTCCCCGCTGCAGCGTTCACACAGTGAGCGCGCAAGTCCTCACGACCTCACGACCTCACGACCTCACGACCACAGGCCCTGACCATGAAGCGCACCGTCATTGCAATACTGCTCCTCGTCGTCGCGAGCACACCATCGTTCGCCCAAACGACCAAATGGGATTCCCTGGCGCGCAGCCTCTTCAAGGAGCTGGTCGAGATCAACACCAGCCAGAGTACCGGAAGCACCTTGGCTGCGGCCCAGGCGATGGCGGCTCGGCTCAAGTCGGCGGGTTTTCCTGACTCCGACGTCGTCGTGCTCGAGAACGCGCCGAAAAAGGGCAACCTTGTTGCGCGACTGCGAGGGAGGAATACCGGTCGGAAACCCGTCCTCCTGCTGTCGCACATCGACGTCGTCGAGGCAAATGCGGAAGACTGGACGCTGCCGCCGTTCCAGTTCATCGAGCGCGATGGCACGTTCTTCGGCCGCGGGGTCGCCGATGACAAGGACGAGGGCGCGATCCACCTGGCGCTGATCATGCGCATGCGCGAGGAACGTTACGTGCCCGATCGCGACATCATCGTCGCCCTCACGGCCGACGAAGAAGGCGGCGGCGCCCACGGGGTGAGCTGGCTGCTGCAGAACCATCGTCAGCTGATTGACGCCGAATATGCGTTCAATGAAGGTGGAGGCGGCCGGGTCCGAGGGGCGAACGTCACCGACACGGTGAAGATCTCCCACGACGTGCAGGCGAGCGAGAAGAAGTTCCTGAACTTCCGCTTCGAGGTCACGAATCCCGGCGGCCACAGCTCGGTGCCGCGTGCCGACAACGCCATTACGCAACTGGCGGTGGCACTGACCAAGATCAATCCGACGATCATGCCGGTGCGGTTGAATGAGGTCACGCGCGCGTACTTCACGCGGCTGGCGCCGGTGGTGGAGAACGAGTCGCCGAGGCTGTCGGCTGCGATGCGTGCCATCGTGGCCAATCCGAACGATGCCGCCGCGGCGGCGACGTTGTCGGCCGATCCGCGGTACAATTCGCAGCTTCGTACATCGTGCGTGTCGACCATGCTCGAGGGCGGACACGCCACCAACGCGCTTCCGCAGCGCGCCCGAGCCAACGTGAACTGCCGGATCCTGCCTGACGAGACGGCGGAGCAGGTGAAGGCGGTGCTGCAGCGGGTGGTGGGCGATACGGGCGTGAAGATCACCTTCCAGGGGAACGTCACCAACTCGCCGCCGTCACCCCTGACGCCGGCGCTCATGAACGAGATCGAACGGGTGACGAAGGAAATGTGGCCTGGCGTTCCGGTCATCCCGACCATGAGCACGGGCGCCACGGATGGACTCCGCCTGCGCAACGCCGGCATCCCGGTCTATGGCATCTCGGGACTGTTCTATCCGGAGACGTTTGCCCACGGGATGAACGAGCGCATTCCGGTGCGGGCGTTTTATCAGGGTCTCGAGTTCATGTATCGGCTGGTCAAGGGAGTGACGGGAGCGCCGAAACCCATCAGCTGAACGGCGAGTCTGAACGGCGAGTCTGCACTGCGAGTTTGTACTGCGAGTTTGAACTACAAACTTGAACTGCGAGTCGTCGCGGATCGGGCGAATTTTCGCGGATGAAGGCAAAGGAAAAGCGACCCAGGGGCTTTCTCCCTGGGTCGCTTTCTTCTGCGTTGAACTGGGCGCACTCAGGGCACGCGCGTTCCTCGCAGGCGGCCGCGGACTACCGAGTCTCCGGCGGCCATCGCGTACTGCGATACGAAAGTGCCGACCAGCACTCCGCCTTCGAGGCGGCCCACGCCGTTCGTCGTGACATCGACGTCGGCGGGCGTGGTGCTCTTGTACGGTCCGGCATCGAGAATAAGGCTGTCGCCCTCGACGGCCGCGCGCACCGGAATCGGTTCGCGTCCCGCCGGGGTCAGCGTCCAGCTCGAGCCGTCCGCGGTCGCATTCAACTCGTACGTCGCGAGTACGCTATCACTCGCTTCACCCAGCAACTGCACTGACCAGCGACCGGCGAAATCGGTGAAGGACAACGGCGCCGGCATTGCGGCAGCCGCCGGGCTATCGGCCACGATTTCCTCTTCAGCCGGTGCACACCCGACCGCCGTGATCGCGGCCAGTATAAGGAACGTCTTGCGCATCATGAACCTCCCAAATCGAGTTGACGCGTATGTTGCGGATCGAAGGCGAAACTCATCGGTTCGCGTTGATTCACAGTTCGCGGTGATCGGCAGTTTAAGTGAATGGCCTGCACCAGCCAGTGAGGCGCCTCACACGTTAGGCATCGGACCCGCGCTGCGAACTGGACGGTGCCGGATGCGAACACAACCGTGCAAGCAGCGTGAGCGCAGCAGCATGCCCGGCGTCCGCTACGGTTCGCGGCGTTTGAGCAGCATGAGTCCCTGAATGCCGCACCAGAGCGTCAGCGGATAGAACGCCACGCGTTCCATGCCGCCGAGTCCAATGCCGAGTCCGGTGTCATTCAGGAACAGCAATGTGCCAAATAGACCGGCCAGGCCGAGCACGAGGGACACGATTGACCGCGCGCGTTGCGCGGGCCACATCGCGAGACCGGCGACCACCATTCCCGGATTCCCCAGCGCGAGGATGCTCCCCGCGCCAACGACGTGCATGGTGGGCCCCGTGTCCGAAGGCCAGAGTCCAACGACTACGTGTCCCGGTGCGGTCGCGGCAATCATCAGGAGCGAAAGCGCCATCGCCTTGCCCTCCGGCCACGAACGCCGTGTGAGCCAGAGACCGGCGGGAATCAGGAATCCGTTCACGATGATCGATGCGTTCATCAACGCGTGCCACGGTGAGCAGGCGACGTCGATTCCCGGCGCGCGATGCAACGGTCCGCACGTTTCGCGCGCGAGGTCGCTGATCATGTTGTGCGCCAGGCTGAATGGCGTAGTCCACGCTGCCTGCACGATCCCCTGCACAAGAAAGAACTGCAGCGTCAACACAAGTGCTGTCGGTCCGGCCAGTTGGGGGATTCGCATGCAGGGATCGTACGTCCAAATCGTGGCGTAGCCAGACGGCGAACCGGTGCCAGGCGAAGGCTGGAGTTGTGGCGGTCCCCCGGCGGCATGGATTTCGCCATATCTTGGACCCACACTCACCCCGCCCAGGTGCTTTTCTCCCATCGCGTTGGATCTTTGATCGAACCGCTGACAGGACGGCGGTGGGATCCGGACGACATTAACGTCGAGGTCACCCGCCGATTGGCTGCGTATGCCTACCTCGGGCTCAGACCTGGTGACGTCGTCTTCATCCATCATGGGAACTGCCTCGAGTTCTTTGCGGATCTCGTCGCGGTCTGGCAGCTCGGTGGTTGCGTCGTCCCGATCGACCCGCGTCTGACGGCATTCGAGGTGGGCAACCTCGCGACTGTCGCCGGCCCCCGCTTTTCTCTCTGGATCGATACGCCTGATCCGTCGGTCGTTCCCTCGCTGGAGGCGCTCGCGACCCGAATCGTGGACACCAGAGAAGTTCTGTCACGCTCAGGAGTGCCTGACGCGCCGCCGGCGGATTCGCGACTGTCACTCGATGGATTGGCCACGATCATGTTTACGTCGGGCACTACGGGCGACCCAAAGGGCGTCGTGCACACCCATCGCGGACTGCGCGCGCGCTGGATGTCGCTTCGTCAGGCAGTCGGCACCGAACGTTACCGGAAAACGCTGCTGTTGCTGCCGACGCATTTTGGTCATGGCCTCGTGTGCAACGCGCTGTTCCCCTGGTTGTCCGGTTGTGACCTGTTCGTCCTGCCGCCCTTCCGTCCGGACATCGTCACTCAGCTCGGGTCTCTCGTCGACGAACACGGGATCACGTTCTTGTCTTCCGTGCCCGCGGTCTGGCGTCTCGCGTTGCGGACGGCGCGACCGCCGACACGCGGCACACTCGAACGCGTGTCCTGCGGGTCCGCACCCTTGTCGGCCGCGATGTGGCAGCAGGTGCAATCGTGGACGGGGGCGCGCGAGGTCTGGAACGCGTACGGCATCACGGAGACCGCGAGCTGGCTGTGCGGAACGAGTCAACCGGGCCTGACGCCGGCCGACGGGCTGGTGGGAATCGGCTGGGGGTCGACCTTGGCCGTCCTGCGTTCGCCGGAAGCCAATCCCAGGCCGGCCTTCGACGAGGTCTGCGCACCGGGCGAATCCGGTTACGTCTGGGTCAACACACCGGCGTTGATGCAGGGATATTTCCGGCGCGATGACCTGACGCGAAAGGTCGTTGCCGACGGCTGGTTCTTCACCGGCGACATCGGCGTCATGACGGATGAGGGTCACCTGGTGCTGCGTGGGCGCGAGCGCGATGAAATCAACAAGGGCGGCATGAAGGTCTTCCCGGCCGACATCGACGCGGTGCTCGACACCGCCGAAGGCGTGAATGACGTCTGCGCCTTTGCCTACGAAGGCGATCCGGTCTACGGCGAAAACATCGGCGTGGCGATCGTCATGCCGGACGCGACGGACGTGCGGTTGCTGGCCATGTATCGCCACGCGGGCGAACGACTCGCGAAACACCAGATGCCGGTGCGCTGGTACCTCGTGGAGGCGCTGCCTCGCACCGCGCGCGGCAAGATCAACCGCGAGCTGATCGGAACCCACTGCGCCAGCCTGCCGCAGATCGACTGGCGTCGGATTTTCGGATCCGCGGCATGACCGAGGCGCGAACATCCACGGCAGGGCAGGTCGTTGAGTTCTTGCGGAACGTGCTTCCGCCGGATGCGCCGGAGCTTTCCGCCGACACGCCACTCTTCGGCACCGGTTTGCTCGACTCGCTGTCGATCGTGCACCTCATCCTGTTCGTCGAGGAGCAAACGGGCCAACCGCTCGATCCGGTCACGTTCAACCTGCGTGAAGAGTGGACTGTGATCGCGGATGTCGCGCGGTTCATCGACAGGCACCGCGGCGCGTGACGTACGAAGTCCTTCGATACGAGCCGCGCTTCCGCGATGCGGTACTCGACCTGCAGGTTCTGCTGTGGGGGCCGGAGCTCGAGCTGAACGACCGGTACTTCGAGTGGAAGTACGAAACAAATCCCTGGCAGCGCACGCCGAAACTCTACCTCGTTCTGCAGGACGGGACGCTGATCGGTATGCGCGGCTTCTTTGGAAGCCGGTGGGAAGCTGGATCGCCGACGGACACGTTCGATATCCCCTGTGCCGGTGACCTGGTCATCAAGCCGGAGCATCGGGACCGTGGAGTCATCACGCAATTGATGCGTCGCGTCGTCGAGGACGAATCGAACGCGCCGTCGCCGTTCTTCTTCAACCTCAGCGCGGGCGCTCCGACCCGCCTGGCCGGGCTTTCCCTGGGATGGCGGGATATCGGTCCGGTCAGGCAGCTTCGGTGGGAGCGGCCGAAGGGACTGCTGGATCGTGTGATGAAAGACAAGTCGAAGGCGAACGTGACCGGGAAGGGTCCGTTCCACGAAATCGACGACCATCTGCAACGGGGGACGAAGCTCAGTGCGTCGATTGAGTTGTCAGCCACGCCTCGGCCGCCGGAGATGTCGGCACTCGTCAGGCAGCGGGGGCATGACGGCCGGATCCGGCACGTGCGCGACGAAGCGTTCTTCGGTTGGCGCTTTCGGCACCCGAGGGCAGACTTCCGGTTCTTCTTCCACCAGTCCGGCACGGCAATCGACGCCTATCTCGTCCTGCAGGCCAGGCGCACGGGAGACAATGACCAGGTCAAGATCGTGGATTCAGCGGGCGACGCGAAGGCCCTGGTCCCGTTGCTCGACCTGGCCCTCACGGAATTCGGCCTCCGGCGCGTCGCCTGCTGGCGCGCAAGCCTGGCCGATATACCCGAGGCAGAGCTCGTCCGTTGCGGGTTCACCGACGTCCCCGTCAGGAGCATGGCCGAGTCCTTTCCCACCGTGATGATGCTGCCTAACCAGACGGCGCCGTCGGAGATGTCGTGGCGGCTGGCGGGTCGGGATGTGCGCGAACCCGGCAACTGGGACCTGCGTCAGGCGTACGGCGACGGAAGTTGAAGGCGCTCATCACCGGCCGGTTCACCAGGTGGCTGCGCAACGTCCGTCGGCCGGCGTTGCCGCCCGTCGTCGAGTGGGCCACGGAAATGTCGTGCGTGAGCCACGACGTCCCCCCACACTTCCGGGATCGATTCGTGGGCGCGGGCTACCGCGAACGGGATTTCTTTCCGCACCGGGTCCGGTATCTGCCGAAGTGTGGACCGGACGGAGTTTTCCTTTCGCAGAAGATGACTGGCCAGGCGGACCTGCCCTCCCTTTGGCAGGTTGTCGTTCACGCCACATCACCGGCGATCGACGAGTTCCCGCGAAACGCCTTTTTCGACCGCGACCTGCTCTGGCACCAGCAGCACTTTCACGAGCCGGGACAGGTGGCCAGTGCGTCCATGGCGATCCGGGGCTCGGTGCTCTACACGATGGCGCACCAGTCGGACCTGGTGCAGCGGATCTCCCGACGGCGACAGCACAAGACGCGCGTGGAGAAAGTGTTCCAGGGATGGCATCACCTGCTGCTCAACGCCATCGTGCATTTCGCCGTGCTCCGCGGATGCCGCGAGGTTCGAGTGCCGACGTCGCGCCTCATGATGCGTTTCACCGACCGAAAGCGCACGGTCCAGCCACCGTTGTTCGAACGTGTCTACGACCGCGCGGTCCACCATCACTTCCGCGCCCGGGAAACGGACGGTTGGTGGTGCATCGACGTGCGAGCCAACGCCGGGCACGTCGTCGCGCCGGAGCGGCGAGTCACCACGCTTCGCCGTCTCCGCACCATTTGCCTGGTGCACGACATCGAGCGTGGACTCGGACATGCCGGCGGCGACCCGGCTTTCGTGTCCGATGTCGACGAAGCGAGTGACGCGTCCTTGACCGCGATGCTCGACATCGAACGCGCCGCCGGCGTACGCGCGACGTACGTGGTCGTCGGGACGCTGATGCGAGACCTCCGCGACCGCATCGAGCTCGAAGCTGGCCAATGGCGTGGCACGGCCGAGGGCGGACACGCGCTGGGATTTCACTCGCACGATCACACCTCGGGCCCGCAGGTTGGCCGGTGTCGCTCGGTCGATTATCGGCTCAAGGGGTACCGGCCGCCGCAGTCGGAGTTGACGCCGGAACTGACCGACGACACACTCGGCCGGTACAACTTCGAATGGCTGGCGAGCTCCACGTCATCGTTAGGCTTCGCCGTGCCACGGATGGGCAACCGCGTGGCGAGGATCCCGATCCACATCGACGATTTCCCGTTGCACGCGAGGCAGCTCAATTTTCCGTCGTGGCGCCGCCGCGTCCTCGGGATGGCATCGGCCGGGTTCACGGCTGTCGGCCTTCACGATTGCTATGGGCGGCACTGGTTGCCTCACTATCGCGCGCTGCTGGACGACCTCGGCGGCACTGGATCGCTGCGCACGTTGGATGAAGTGGCCGACGAACTCTTCCTCGCCGCTGCCGTCTGATGCACGCCGATCCGACCGCGATTACGGCGCTGCTCCCGCTCAAGCACTTTCATCGAGCGTTCCTCCGCGAAGCCATCGACTCGATGTTTGGTCAGACGTCGCCCGCCTGGCGGCTGGTGGTGATCGTCGAGCCGGCTGACCTGGACGCGTTCCGGGGGCACCTGGCAGAGTGGCTCGCCGACGAGCGCGTGTCCCTCGTGCCTAACGAGGGCCACCGCCACGCGGGAGCATTCAACAAGGGCATGCGGGTGGCTGACACCGACTTTATCGCCATCCTGCTCGGCGACGACCTCTGGGCGCCGAACGCGGTCGAGCGGTTGCGCGAGGAGATCGCCCGGCACCCGGAGGTCGACCTGTTCCACAGCGGCCGCCGAGCCATAGACCGGGACGGGAACGCGCTCAGTGGCGTCATGATGCCGTCGGACCAGGTGACGATCGAAGGGTTCATCTGGAAGTCGCAGGTGAAGCACCTGATATGCTGGCGCCGCGCCAAAGGCATCGCGGTCGGCGGCATGGATGAAACACTCACCACCGCCGGCCCCGACGACTACGACTTTCCGTGGACCATGGCGGAGAAGGGAGCGGTGCTGCGGGCGATGGCCCCCAGCACGGTGTTCGGTCTGTTCGGCGCCACCGACGGCTCGCTCGCGAACCTGGCGCACCTGTCGCGCACGGTGCCCGGCTTCGAGCTGGAACTGGGC
>CBIHMX010000067.1:0-8974 GCA_966211115.1 uncultured Gemmatimonadaceae bacterium
GGATCCAACGGACTCGCCTGGTTGCGACCTAACGCGCGAGCCGACGGCATGCACTGGACGATCGTCCCGCAGCGCAATCCGGCCGCCGATCCGGAACTCCTGCGTGAAAACCTCCTGCAGCGCAACGAGTATCGCGGTTGTGCCGACTCGACGATCGTGCTCGACGATGTCACGCGCGTCATGGGTTCACTCTATCGTGACGCATTCGTGCCATTGCTCGAGGCGGAGGCCGGCGCGGGCGCCATCAGCGATTGCCTGGCGCTTGCCGCGCGCGTCGACAGCCTGCTGCCGCCGCGCCGTCTGGCGGGCTCCGGGTCCATGCCGCAGGCGCTCGATCTCTCCTGCCGCCGCTGAGCGCTACAGGCGTTTCAGCTCACCACCAATGATGACGTGAACGCGCCAGCCTAACAAGGCGGCCACCGCCACCAGGCCGGCGACCAGTCCCCACCAGATCCCCACCGCTCCCAGCGACCGCGAGAAGCAGAGCCACGCGCCGAGCGGCAATCCGATGAACGCGTACCCGGCCAGGTTCGCCCACATCGGCACGCGCGTGTCGCCCGCCCCGCGAAGGATACCGGCCGACACTCCCTGAATGCCGTCGAACACCTGGAACACACCGGCAATCGGGATCAGGACGGAAGCGACGGCGATGATCTGCGGATCGGCAGTGAACACGCGGGCAAGCATCGGGGCCATGGGGACCAGCACCACCGCGGTGACCGACATGAAACCGACGCCGCAGGCCAGGGCAGCCCCGGCCTCCCGCCGCGCCGCCTCCGCATCGCCGCGCCCCACCGCATGGCCGACCAGCACCGCGGCCGCCGCCGACACGCCTAACGGCACCATGTAGGTGAGCGCCGCCAGCATGAGCGCGATCTGGTGGCCGGCCAGCGGCAATGTGCCCAGCAGCCCGACCAGCAGCAGTGCCACGCTGAACGCCGTGAACTCGATCCAGAGTTGCAGGCCGATGGGAAACCCGATTCGCACCATGCGCCAGAGCGGCGCCATGGCGAGGTCGGCTCGGCTCCATCGGCGCAGGAAGGGTACGAGTGCCTGACGACAACCCCACAACAGCAGGATCGCCATCAACCAGCGGCAGATCATCGTGGCCCAGGCCGAGCCCGCGACACCCATCGGCGCGAAGCCGAACTTTCCGAACACCATCATCCAGTCGAGGATCGCGTTCGCCACGTTGGCGATGACCACCGCCACGACGATCGGGCGCACCAAAGCAAAGGCCTGCACGGTCTGCCGGAGCGCGATGAATGCGAGATACGGCAGCACGCCGCCGATGCTGATCCGGACGTACTGGGCCGCCGTAGGAACGATCTCGGGAGGCTGGCGCAGCAGGCCCAGCACCGGTTCGCCCGGTAACAGCAGGAGCGAGAGCGGCAGCGATGCGGCGACGCACAACACGAGTCCCCGCTGGACCGAACGCTCGATCGCTTCGGTGTCCTTTGCGCCCACCGCCTGCGCCACGAGCGGGTCGAGGGCCATCAGCGTGCCTTGGCCGAGCGTAACGACGCTGTTGAAGTACATGTTCCCCAGCGCCACGGCTGCCAGGCCCTCTGCGGAGTAACGACCAACGATCGCCGCATCTACCACGCCCATCAGCATCAGCCCGACCTGCACGACGACGATTGGCGCCGAGAGCCGTGCAACGTCCCGGACCTCGGCGCGACTCGGGATTCGAAGCGCCCTCCCCATCTAAAAAACGGTTACCGCGGCACAGCAGAACACGGACGTCACCGCTTCAATGGATGATCGCCAGCACACACAAGCAATGCTGTTCCCGGCTGTTTCCGTACCGTCCGCGTCTTCCGTGATCGCCGTGTCTGCGAAAATCGATCTATTCCCACTCAATCGTTGCCGGTGGCTTCGACGACACGTCGTAGACCACGCGGTTCACACCCTTCACTTCATTGATGATGCGGGATGAAATCCGCGCCATCGCGTCATGCGGGAAGGGAAACCAGTCGGCGGTCATGCCATCGGTGCTGGTCACCGCCCGCAGGGCGACAACGTTTTCGTACGTGCGATAGTCGCCCATCACCCCGACGGAGCGCACCGGCAGCAGCACGGCGAACGCTTGCCAGATGTCGTCGTACAGCCCGGCCGCGCGAATTTCCTCGAGATAAATGGCGTCCGCCTGACGAAGGACGTCGAGCTTTTCGACCGTCAGGTCGGAGAGCACGCGAATACCGAGTCCCGGCCCCGGGAACGGGTGACGGCCGACCATTTCCTCCGGCAGGCCAAGCTCGCGGCCGACATTGCGCACTTCGTCCTTGAACAGTTCGCGCAGCGGCTCGATCAGCGCAAACGGCATGTCGGGACGCAGTCCGCCCACGTTGTGGTGCGTCTTGATGGTGACCGACGGGCCACCGCGCGGCGAAGCGCTCTCGATGACGTCCGGGTACAGCGTTCCCTGCACCAGGAACCTGACGTCATCTCCCACATCCTTCGACGCGGCTTCGAAGACGTCGATGAAGGTGTGGCCGATGATCCGCCGCTTCTCCTCCGGATCTTCGATGCCCTTCAGGGCTGACAGGAACCGGTCTTCGGCGCGAATCGTGACGAGGTTGATGCCGTGGTTGGCGCGGAACATCCGTTCGACTTGCTCGCGCTCGTGGAGCCGCAGCAGGCCATTGTCGACAAAAATGCAGGTGAGCTGGTCGCCGATCGCGCGGTGCACGAGCATCGCCGCCACCGACGAGTCGACGCCGCCGGACAACCCGCAGATGACGCGCGACGAACCGACCAGTGTGCGGATTTTCTCGACTTCTTCCGCAATGAAGGCGCCGGGCGTCCACGTCGGTTTGGCCTCGCAGATCCCGAACAGGAAGTTCGCGATGATGTCCCTGCCGCGAAGCGAGTGCGCGACTTCGGGGTGAAACTGCACGCCGAAGATTGGCCGCGACCCATGCCGGAACGCGGCAAACCGGCTGTTGTCACTCCGGCCGGTGGCGAAGTATCCCTCCGGCAGCGCCTCCACCTGGTCGCCGTGACTCATCCAGACCTGCGTTTCCTCATGACCGGCGAATCCCTCGAACAGGCCGGCCGGCTCTTCGATCTCGAGCATCGCCCGACCGTATTCCCGCTCGCTGGCCGGCGTGATGCGCCCGCCTTCGAGGTGGACGATCAGGTTCATCCCGTAGCAGACGCCTAACACGGGAGCCAGGTCGAGTATCTCGCGCGGCGCCGTTGGTGCTCCTTCATCGTACACCGAATTGGGACCGCCGCTGAGGATGATGCCGGTCGGCCGCCAGTTCCGGATCCAGTCGAGCGTGACGTGCGGCGGGTGGATCTCGGAATACACGCGCGCCTCGCGCACGCGGCGCGCAATCAACTGCGTGAACTGGGAACCGTAGTCGATGATGAGGATCCGGCTCCCGGACGTCGGATCGGTCATGCCTGGTCCGGCAACTGGATGAACTCCACCTTGCGGGTGTCGAGGTCGAGGATCGCGGCCGATGGTACGCCGTGCAGCCAGCCGCAGGCTTCGCCGGGATTCACGATCAGCGTTTCGCCGCGCGTCTTCATTTCCTCGCGATGCGTGAAGCCGTGGATCACGATGCCGTGCTGCTCGATCGAGCGCGTCGAAACGTCGGCGATATCGTGCACGAGCAGGATGTGCTGGCCCGATACTTCCATGCTGTGCGGTGACTCGAACAGTTCGATGCCGAACCCGGTGGCGGCGTACGCCTTGAGTCCTTCGTGATCACCATCGTTGCGGCCGAATACACCGGCCGTGGCCACGTTATGCTCGAGCAGCGGCTTCAGCGCAAACGGGGCGCAGAAATCGCCGGCATGCAGAATCATGCCCACGCCGCGGGACAACATCTGGCGGATCAATCCATCAATCGCGGGAAGACGGTCGTGTGTGTCCGCCAGCAGGCCGATCCGCATCAGGCAGTCCTCCATTCCAGGGCAAGTCGTTCCAGCCTGATCAGGTCGTGGTACTCTTCACGCTCGGTGGCCAGCGCCCATTTCTCGCCGTCGACCAGAACTTCCGCGGCACGCGGACGCGCATTGTAGTTCGACGCCATGCTGTAGCCGTACGCGCCGGCGGTGCGCACCGCCAGAAGGTCACCGGCTTCGATGTCCGGCATCTCGCGATCGAGCGCGAGAAAGTCGCCGCTCTCGCAGACCGGCCCCACCACATCGATCCGGACCACCGATCGCTGTCGCGGCCGCACCGGCTCGATGTGATGGTATGCCTGGTAATGCGAAGGCCGGAGCAACTCGGTCATCCCGGCATCCGTCACGGCGATTTCGCGTCCGCCGCTCCGCTTCCGGTACAGCACGCGCGTCAGCAGCGTCCCCGAATCGGCAACCAGGAACCGGCCCGGCTCGACGAGGATCTCGAGGCGCGTGCGCTTCGCCACGTCGCGGACGATGCGCCCATAGGCTTCGAGATCCGGTGGTTTCTCGTTCTCGTAAGGCACCGCCAGGCCGCCACCAATATCGAGATAGCGAACGGTCGTGATGCCCTCGCCTCGCACCGTCTGCAGGAGACTCGTTATGCGTTCGAGTCCGCGCTCGTAGGCCTCCAGCTCGGCCAGCTGCGACCCGACGTGCATATCGAGCCCGGCCAGTTCCAGCCACGGCAGCGATGCCGCCAGCCGAGCCGCCGACTGGCCCTCGTCCCAGGGAATGCCGAACTTGTGGCCCTTGCCCCCGGTTCGGATGTACGCGTGCGGCGAATCGACGGTAATCTCCGGATTCAGGCGCAAGCCCACCGGGATCTTCCGCTTCCGCTCGCAGGCGAGTCCGTCGAGCAACCGCAGCTCCGCCTCAGACTCCACGTTCACCAGCCGCACGCCGGCGTCTATTGCCTCACCCAGTTCGCGCGCGCTCTTGCCCACACCGCCGAACACGACGTCCTCCGGCGCGAAACCGGCATGCAGCGCGCGGAACAGTTCGCCGCCCGACACCACTTCGGCGCCGCCGCCCGCCGACCGGATGACGCGCAGGATGGCCCAGTTGGCGTTGGCCTTCAGCGAGTAGTGAATGCGATGCGGCACACCGGAGAGCGCCTTGTCCAGTCGCCTGAACTGATCCCGGATCGTCGCCGACGAATACACGTACGCCGGCGTTCCGATGGCCTCGGCGAGCGCATCGAGCTTCACGCCTTCGCAGGCCAGCGTTCCTTCGCGAAGTTCGAGCACCGGCGTCAGTACGACCGTGCCCACACGACTTCGTGCTTTGCGGCTTCTCCGGTGACCATGCAGCGTGCGGGTTTGGGTGAGGTCTGGAATTCGGCGTCAGGCAGGCAGCGGATCGTCGCCTTCGTCTCGGCCTTTACCCTGGCTTCGACCGCCGGATCGCCGTTCCAGCCGGCGTACACAAATGCCCCTTCACCTTCCATCAATTCACGGAAGCGATCGTACGTCACCGGCTCGCGGATGCTGTTCTTTTCGCGCCGATCGCGCGCCGCGGCCAGCATCTGCTTCTGGATGTCATCGAGCAACGCGCCCACAGCCGGCGCCAGGCCGTCCAGCGGCAGCGACGTCTTTTCGCGGTTGTCCCGGCGCGCGGCGACGCACGCGTTCTTGTCGAGGTCCCGTGGACCGAGCTCGATGCGCAGCGGGATGCCTCGCAGTTCCCACTCGTAGTACTTCGCGCCCGGCTTGATCCCCTCGCGCGAGTCGATGCGGACACGAATGCGATCGTCGCCACGGCCGTCCCACCCCGCGAGATGATCACGCAGCCGGTTGGCGGCTTCGAGCAGGCGGCTCCGCTCCTCGTCGCTCTTCCAGATGGGAACCACGACGACTTCGATGGGTGCCAGCCGCGGAGGCGTGCGAAGTCCGTTGTCATCTCCGTGCGTCATGACCAGTCCACCGACCAGCCGTGTGGACACACCCCAACTGGTGTTCCACGCGTGCTCGATGCTCCCCGATTCGGACTGGAACTGCAGCTCGAACGCCTTGGCGAAATTCTGGCCGAGGTTGTGCGATGTCCCGGCCTGCAGCGCCTTGTTGTCCTGCATCATCGCTTCACAGGAGTACGTCCGCAGGGCGCCGGCAAACTTTTCCGACTGTGTCTTCAGCCCGGTCAGCACCGGCATGGCCATCCATTCTTCCATGAACTGCCGGTAGAGGCCCAGGATGAGGCGCGTCTCTTCTTCGGCCTCATCGTGGGTGGCGTGCGCCGTGTGTCCTTCCTGCCAGAGGAACTCGAGCGTGCGCAGGAACAGCCGCGTTCGCATTTCCCAGCGCACGACGTTGGCCCACTGGTTGATCTTGATGGGAAGGTCGCGATAACTCTGCACCCACTTCGCGTACATCGAGTAAATGATCGTTTCCGACGTCGGTCGCACGACCAGCGGCTCCGCCAGCTTCTCGCCGCCGCCATGCGTGACGACCGCCGCCTCCGGCGCAAAGCCCTCGACGTGTTCCGCCTCCTTGTGCAGGAAGCTTTCCGGAATGAACAGCGGGAAGTAGGCGTTTTCGTGGCCCGTCGCCTTGAACATGGCATCGAGCGCGCGCTGCATCCGCTCCCAGATTCCGTATCCATTCGGGCGAATGACCATGCACCCGCGTACCGGCGAATAATCTGCCAGCTCGGCGCGCAGCACCAGCTCATTGTACCAGGCACTGAAATCTGCCTGACGAGTAGTCAACTTCCTGTCGTCTGCCATTTGCTCCTGACTCGTGATGCGGGACTCGTGACGTCGTGACCGGCGGAGCCGGACTATGCGGCGGGCTCGAAATCGGGTCGAACGGACCGCGGGTGTGCCTTGAGGACCTTGAGCAGGTCTGCCGGTTCCAGCAGTGCATCTCCGATGATGTCGCCCAGCGTCCGCTCATTCGAGACGGCACTGACGAATCCCGCCCCCGCCCCGTCGCGCAGCATCACCCGGATTCCATTGGCTGACGGCCGGATTTCCACGATGTACTTCGCTTCGGTGCTCCATGCCGCCTTTCGCTGCTTGCTCATCGAACTGCGGCGAAACGCGTACTCCACCGACGCACCGAGGCTTCGCATGGACGTCGCCAGCCGGATGACTTCGGCATCGGTAACCGGGTCTTCGGCCGCCACGTAAAAATCCGACCCGACGTGTTCCGAGGGCATGAGGTTGCGCGCGCGAAGGAGCTCTCCGAGGACGACATCACCCATGCCGAATCCGAGGGCCGGCAGGTGCACACCACCAAGGTCGTTCAGCAGGTTGTCGTAGCGCCCGCCACCGCAGATCGCGCGAAACTCGCCTTTCCGGTCGAACAACTCGAACACGATACCTGTGTAATACGCGAGGCCTCGAACGATCGACAGGTCGAACCTGACCCAGTCGCCGAGTCCGTGGGCATCCATCAGCGACAGGTACTGTTCGATGCGATCGAGTCCCTCGGCCACCTGGCTGTCACTGCCGTGTTCGCGGCGCAGGGAACCGAGGTCCGAGGCGGAAACCGCGGCCAGCATGTTGATCGCGACCGATTCCGTGACGCCCGCCTTCTGCAGCCGTTCGATCAGGACCACGTGAGGGTCGCGCTCGATCTTGTCGATCGCTGCATACGCCGCTCCCATCGACTCGTCAGGCACCCCCCACACCCTGAGCAGGGCGGCAAGCAGCCGGCGGTCGGAGATGCGTGCGGCGACGTCGCCCGCGCCAAGTCCGCAGGCGCGCATGATCTCGATCGCGACCGCCAGCAGCTCGGCATCGGCCGTGACGTCCGCTTCGCCGACGATGTCCACGTTCAACTGGAAGTGCTCACGCAGGCGCCCCTTCTGCTGCCGCTCGTAGCGGAACAACTGGGGCACCGAGTACCACCGGACCGGCTTGCGCAACGAGCTGGCCCTGGCGGCCACCATCCGCGCGAACGTGGGCGTCATCTCGGGGCGTAACGCCACCTCGCGCCCGCCCTTGTCCGTGAAATTGTACAACTGGCCGACGATCTCCTCGCCGCTCTTTTTCGTGTAGAGATCGAGCGATTCCAGCGGGGGACCGTCGTATTGCTCGAACCCGAATCGGCGCGCGACAAGGTGCCATGCGCGAAACACGTGTTCGCGTTCGGCAAGTTCCCTTGGGTAGAAATCGCGAAATCCGGGGAGCGCTCCTGCTGACATTGGGGAAAGCTACCCGGCGAGCGGATCGACCTGCAAGCGAGCCATCGCGTCGCCCACCGTGTGGAAAGAACCGGTGACGAGGACTGTTGCCGCCAGGGTTGACGCCGTGTGAATCGCGCGATCGAAGTCGGGCTCGAGCACCGCCGACCAGCCTCGTGATCGCGCATAGTCCGCGGCCTCCGTGACATTCCAGGCACGACTCGCCGGTGCGGTCGGAGCCGATGTCAGCACGAACACGTCGACCACTGGCGCCAGTGCACCCATGACGCCTCGCCAATCCTTGTCGGTGAGGACGGTCAGCAACGCCGCCACCGGCTTCGGTTCGTTCACCGTCTCGAGCGTCGACGCCAGGACGGCGGCCCCGTCGGGATTGTGCGCCACGTCGAAGATGAATTGACCCTCGCGGTGAAAGCGGCCCGGCAGCTTCACCGCGGCCAGCGCTTCGGCTGCGTCGGCCAGGGAAACAGACCATGGGGCGCCGGCGACGTGCAGGAGCAGCAGGGCAAACGCCGCATTCGACGCCTGGTGCGCTCCCGCCAGCGGCGTGCGCAACCGCCGTGACTCACCACCCAGTGTCAGGTCGAACTGCGTGCCGGTGCCACTGACCGTGACGTTGGACGGCGGTGCGTCCCGCCAGACGTCGGCCACCGCGGAGACGCCGCGCTCCGCCGCAAAGCGTTTCAGCAGCGCCGCGACCTCGGTGGACGGTTCGCCGATGCCCGCCGGCACGCCGGGCTTGAAGATCCCCGCCTTCTCGAACGCGATGGATTCCCGCGTATTACCGAGGTACTCGACATGATCGATGCCGATCGACGTGACGCCGGCCGCCACCGGCCTAACGACATTGGTGGAGTCGAGCCGGCCGCCCAGGCCGGTCTCGATGACCGCGACGTCCACGCCCGCGTGC
>CBIHMX010000068.1:0-8938 GCA_966211115.1 uncultured Gemmatimonadaceae bacterium
TTACAAAAGCGTCTCGTTCCTTGATCAGCAGCCACTCCTTCTCGGCCTTTTTTATCTTCACGAGCGTCCAGCGACCGCGGAGTTTGTAGCCGTTCAACTCGAACAGGAGTTTGCCCTTCTCGAGCCCTTCTCTCCACGGCTCGAGGGCAACCCATTCGCCGCGATCCCAGACGATCATGCCGCCGGCGCCATAATTTCCCGCCGGGATCAGGCCTTCGAAGTCCGCGTAGTCGAGCGGGTGGTCTTCGACGTGAACGGCGAGCCGCTTGTCGTTCGTGTCGTACGACGGACCCTTGGGCACGGCCCAAGACTTGAGCACGCCATCCATCTCGATGCGCAGGTCCCAATGGAGCCGCGACGCCGCGTGCTTGTGTACGACGAACAGCCGCCCCTCGTCAGACGACACGTGACCCACCGGCTCCGGCGAGGTGTCGGCCGATCGCTTTTGCCGGTATCTGGTAAGGCTATCGGGTTCGTCCCGCGGCTCGTCTGGCGTCATTCCCTCCAAGCTGTGTTACGGCACGCACACGTGGGAGGCTTCGACAAGACAAACCGCCAGGGACGCCGCAAGCGTCACCTCGACGTCACCTGACATCGAGCAACCCTTGGCGTTCTCGGCGTGCTTGGCGGTGAGAGCAGTTCCTGACCGCCAAGGAACGCCGAGTTAACCAATCCCATGCACGCGCGCGACATAACCTGACGACTCCGTCCGAGCCATCTGCGCCAACTGTCTGGGACAGACCCAATGGAATTGGCTGCCGGGGCGCCTAGATTTTGTGGGTTCCCCGGTCCCAGGCAGGATGAAAGAAGGTTCGGCGCCCACCACCACCCAGTCATCGTCGTCCGCTGAAAATCGGGCGGTGCAGGAGCTGCTCGACCGGCTCCGCCAGGCGACGATCGGGGTTTACGATATCCTCGGCGAGCTCGGTCGCGGCGGCATGGCGACGGTGTTCCTCGCGCACGAGATCAGCCTCGACCGGAAGGTCGCGATCAAGGTCATGTCGCCGGCCATGGTCCATGGCGAGGGGATGGTCGAACGCTTCAAGCGCGAGGCGCGCACCGCCGCCAACCTCAGCCACCCGAACATCATCCCGATCTACGCCGTACACGAGACCAACGGTCTCCTGTACTGCGTGATCAAGCTGGTCGAAGGGACGCCACTCGACGCCATCATGCGCGAGCTGAACCAGCTGCCGGTACCCATGGTCCAGGGCATTCTCGCCCAGGTCGGCGGTGCGCTCGGCTACGCGCATCGCCATGGCGTCATCCACCGCGACATCAAGCCGGGGAACATCCTGATCGATGACGAAGGATGGGCCGTCGTCACCGACTTCGGCATCGCGAAGGTGTCGGACGACCACGGCCTTACCTCGACCGGCATGGCGATCGGGACGCCGACGTACATGAGTCCCGAGCAGGCGACGGCCGACAGCGTGACCGGTGCGTCCGACCAGTATTCGTTAGGCGTGGTGGCGTTCGAGATGCTGACGGGCCGGCCGCCGTTCACGGCGACGTCGCCCATGCAGCTCATGTACAGCCATAACCACGACACGCCGCCCGACATCCGCACGTTGCGGCCGGACTGCCCGGACGAACTGTGCGACGCGGTGATGCGCATGTTGCGGAAGGACCCGGCCGACCGCTTTCCGTCGATGGAGGACGCCGTCGCCACGATGGGCGCGCGACCCCTCACGCACGACGACCCGTCGCGGAACCAGTTGATCGCGCTCGCCAAGACCGGACTCACGCATCGGATCGTGTCGCAGGCCCGGACGCCGCGCAGCCCGATTCCGCGGCCGAGCCGCAACGTCCCGGTTCGCATGGCGCGGAACCCGATGATTGCGGGTGCGTTCGCCGTCGGCCTCATGGGCCTGGGCTTCGTGGCTTCGCAGATGCTGCGCGACGATGCGCCGCGGCCGGCCGAAGTGGTGAACAGCGTGGCACCGCCACCGGCCGCCAACAGCGACTCGGTGACTCCCAGCGCACCGGAACCGGAGGCGAAGAAGAACGGGAGTACGTCGCCGGATCCGGTCACGAGGACACCGCCGGTCACCAGGACGCCGCCGGCCACGCCCCGGTTGGCGGAATCCTCCGGTCGTGGCAACGAGGGCGCCGGATCCAGCGTCCGGTTGCCGCTGCTCGACTCCAGTGCCGCCAGGTCCACGACCGCGGAATCGACGCAGACCACACCCCTGCAGAAGGCGGATACCAGTCCGACGGTGCCGGTGCTGTCGCCTCCCCCGCCGGTGAACACGGCGTCGCCGGGCGCTCCGGCGGCCTCGCCGACCGTATCGCAGCCATTGACGACGCCTGCCGAGGACATCACGGCGCTGATCCAGTCGTATGCGCGGGCACTGGCCGCCGCCAACCTCGATGCCGCCCGGCGGATCTACCCGGGAATGCCTAACGACCAGCGCCGCGGGCTGGAGGCCTTGTGGAACGGCGGCGGCAGCATGCGCCCGTCGTGGACGGTGAGCGACATCAGTATCAACGGCAACGTGGCTACGGCCACCGTGCGCGGCAGCAACATGGTCGTCTCGAGTACTGGCCAGGCACCGGCGGAGGTACCGGTATCGCTCCGGGCGCGGCTCGAGCGACGCAACAACGAATGGCGGCTCGTCGCACTCATCAACTGAACTTCGAGGACAACGAATGCTGAGACGCTGGATCGTGCTGGGGTGCAGTGCGCTGCTGGTCAACGTCACGATTGCCGACGCGCAGGGCCCGATCGGGTCGACCGATCCGGTGACGACACCGGGCAACGGATTGCGCGACCGCATCCGTGAGCTCTTCAGGTTTGGCGAGTGTGGCCTTCCGCTCTGCCTCGACAACTCGGTCAACGCGACCAACGGGCACGGAAACCATTTCGTGCCCGACATTATCGCCAACAACGGCGCCATCCTGGCGTTCCTGACCGACGCGATCGCCGCCAGCGCCGCCAACCTGCCGCTATCGGCGACGACGTCCGGCGCCACGTTCCGGTTCGTGGGTGGCCTGCCGGTGCGCACGTCCTCGTCGTTAGGTCCGATCTTCGGCGAGCGCGCCCAGACGCTGGGCAAGGGGCGTTTTGTGGTCGGCGCCAACATGTCGGCGCTCAACTTCACGTCGCTGCGCGGCATCCCGCTCAACCAGATCGTCCTCAACTTCACGCATGACGACACCGATCCGCCGGGTCTCGGGCAGCCCCGTCGCGAAAACGACATCCTGCAGGTGCGCCTCGACCTGAGCGTGAACCTGCTGGTCTCGACGTTCTTCACGACCTGGGGCGTCACCGACAGGGTCGATGTCGGTATCGCCCTGCCGATCGTCCACACCGGCCTCACCGGCCGCAGCACGGGCCAGTTCTTCCCGTTCGGGATCCCGACCTCGCACTTCTTCGCCGGCGACTCGGCGAACCCGGTGTTGTCGGCGAGCGCCACGACGTTCGGGTTCACCACCGGGATTGGTGATATCGCGCTCCGCACCAAGTGGAGCCTGGTCGACCGCGAGAACACGGCCGTCGCGGTCATGGCGGATGCACGACTGCCCACGGGTTCCGAGGAAGACCTGACCGGCTCCGGCAACATGTCGCTGCGCGGCTTGCTGCTCGCATCGACACGACTCGGCGATTTTTCGCCTCACCTGAATCTCGGTTATGCGCTACGCGGTGGGCGAAATGACGCGTTGCTGATCACGGGTGGATTCGACCAGCCACTATCGGACTGGGCAACATTGGCGGTCGACGTGCTCACCGAATGGCAGGTTGGCGGGAGCTCGCTGCAGTTGCCGGGAGACGTGATCATCGAGTTCCCGGTGACGCGCCACATCACGCCGACGAACATTCCTGATATCAAGGATCATCGCGTCAACGGTTCGTTCGGCATGAAGTTCCGGACACCCGGCGGCCCGATCATCGTCGCCAACGCGCTGATGCCGCTGCGGCGTGGCGGATTGGAATCACGGTTTATCTGGACCCTCGGCATCGACGGGAACTTCTAGGATTTGCGCGGCAGGTCAACGGCAGGAGAACCGAGTCGCCGCGAATAGCGCGAATTGACGCGGATGAAAAATGGGGTCAGACGCCATTTCCCCGGCGACTAGGCCCTGAATCGAGGGGCAGGGTGACGTAACGCGTAATACCTCATAGCCAGTTTGATCTGGATTCGTTTTCCCGACGCGCACATGTTGGTGTTGTTCCACCCGCTCGACAGGGAAATCGAAGTATGAGCCTGATCCGTGCCTATTGCGCCTCCGTGTGGAGCGCTGGCTGGAATTGGTTGGTGGTACCACCGATGTGCCTCGCTGCCGCCATGTCGATCGCCGGTGCGCAGGATGTCGCCGGTGTCGTCACCGACTCGATCACTGGCGCGCCGATCCGGGGCGCCGTTGTCACCGTGCTGGACGCCGGCAGACGACAACTCGCTCGCGGGTTGACCTCGTCGTCAGGCACGTTCAGGATGCCGCGCGGAACGGGCACGATCATCCGCGTCATCAGGATTGGATATATGCCCTCCGAGCGGCCGCTCGATTCGGCAACGACCCGCCTGACGATTACGATGCACCGGACTGGGCGTCTCATCGCCGCCGTTTCGGTGCGCGCCAATCCGGTCTGCCCGCGACGGAGTGACCAGGACCAGGCGCTTGCGCTCTGGTCCGCTGCCACCGACGCGCTGCTGGCGCTTGTCGTGGCCTCCGAGGATTCGTCGCACAACGGGCTCGTGACGCAACTGCTGTACACGCGGCGCATGGACGGGAGTCGCATCGTCTGGCAATCCACCCGGCGCGCCGTCACCGGGAACGTGTCGCCGATTCGTGCGGATCGCGATCCTCAGGACTTTGTCGAGGAGGGGTACGTCGTCCAGCGCGAAGGGGGTTACACGTATTTCGCTCCCGACCCGGAGGTGCTGCTCGATTCGAGTTTCGCCGTTACGCATTGTCTATCCATTCGCAACGATGGTGAGAAGGGGCTGACCGGTGTCGTGTTCACCCCGACCCATGATCGCCGCAATCGGGCGGACATCGCCGGTACGCTGTGGCTGTCGCGCGCGCCGCTCGCGCTGCATTCACTCGACTTCGAGTATCGCGGCGTGCCGCGTGCGATTCTTGAAATGCACGCCGGTGGTCGGATCGAGTTCGTGACACCGTCGGACGACGTTCCATTCATCAGCCGCTGGCACGTTCGATCGCCGCGCGTCCGGGAGATGCTGGTCCGCGGCGGCGCCGACAACCGTGGGATCCGGCGGGAACCGTTCGTCATCGAGACCTACGAATCCGGCGGCCTCATTGCCGACGGCGACCTCGCCGACGGTACGAACTGGTCGACACCGCTTTCGACACTTCGCGGGACCATTCGCAACGCCGACGACAACCAGCCGGTTCGGGACGCGCGCGTCACGTTCGACTCGACGGACCAGTCGGCGACGACTGACTCGCTGGGCAACTTCTCCTTCGCGCACCTCCTGCCCGGTCCGCACGTGCTTCGCGTTCGCGATTCGATCGCGATCCACAGTCTCGCCGTGACCGCCGACGGGGAGCTGGTGCCCGATACTCTCGTTATGCAGCACGTCACGCGCAACGCCTCACGAACGCTCGAGATCCGCCCCGGCCGGCAGGGGCCAATTCAGTTCAGGCTACCCTGGCGCGCGCCGGTCAACGGATGCGGTCAACACATGGACGAACGGCGGTTTGTCGTGCTGGGCACGGTTCGCGGGTCCGACGGTTCGCTGGCGCCCAATGTGCCTGTCAGGTTGAGCTGGGTCGATACCGAGCATGGCACGAGAATCGAGACCGTCGTGGATACGCATGCCGATGCGACCGGCGCGTTCACCATGTGCGGGATCCCGGCCGACCGTCCCCTGACTACCCGCGTTGTCGGATCGTCAGGCAAGGTTCACACCGGAACGTCGCGATTGAGCGGTGCAGACCGATCCTCGACCGGACCCATTTCCCGGACGACCCGGTCACTCCACATAACGATCCCAGCACGGTGACAACCAGCTCGGGTGGAACACCGCGCGCGGAGTCGTCATTGCGCTCCGCTCGATCCGCCCGTTTTCGCGAAATCCGCGTCAGGGTGTCGTCCTGGCAAAATTCACTTTGATGCCACCCACGCAGCGTTCGTTGCACGCACGACAGGTTCAGTACGAACCTGAACGATCTTGCTCTATTACTGCGCGGCACGTCTGTCGTCAGGCAGGACGTCCTGCCCTCGCGTTCAACCCCTCACGGCACCCGGCAGCCGGTTCATGTCGCTAACAGCCCGTGCGCTGACGACACCGCCGTACACTAGCGTCCCTGGAGTCGCCATCGCGACTCGCGCAGGCCACGCCATCGGACGCGAGCATGTACAACTTCCTGGTATTCGTTGTCGCAATCCTGTTCACCTCAATCGCCGGCGCGCAGCAAGCCGCAAGGCGTGAACCGTCACATGGGCCGTTAGCCGCTGCGTCGGCCACCACGGTCGCTACGGCCTTGCGGGCCGCGACACCGCCGCGGATCGATGGTCTGGCGGACGATGCGCTGTGGCGCGACGCGATCGCCGTCGATGGGTTCAGGCAATTCGATCCGCAGGAGGACGTCGAGCCGACGTTCAGGAGCGAGGCGCGTTTCGCCTACGACGATCGCAACATTTACGTCCTGGTTCGCGCCTTTGACCCCAGCCCCGACAGCATCATGTCGCTGCTCTCGCGGCGGGATGAGCGGACACAGTCAGACTATATCCGGGTCATCATCGACTCGTACCACGACCGGCGTACCGGGTACCAGTTCATGGTCAATCCCGCCGGCGTAAAGCGCGACCTGTACCTCTACAACGACTCGAACGAAGACATCTCCTGGGACGCGGTCTGGGATGTGAAAACGTCCGTCGATTCGTCAGGCTGGGTGGCCGAGTTCCGGATCCCGTTGAGCCAACTCCGGTACCCGACGCGAGAAACGCACACGTTCGGGGTTGCCGTCCACCGAGAAGTCGGGCGCAGCAATGAGCGTTCGAGTTGGCCGGTGTGGCGTCGCTCGCAGACCGGCCTGGCGTCGCAACTGGGCGAGGTACGCGGGATCTCCGGGATCGCGAGCGCCCGTCGGCTCGAGTTCATGCCGTATTCCGTTCAGTCCAATGCCAGTGTTGACCGGGCGGGCGCGTTCGAGCGCACGCAGCGCGGCACCTTCGGCGCCGACCTGAAGTACGGCCTGTCGTCGAACCTGACGCTCGACGCGGCAATCAATCCGGACTTCGGCCAGGTCGAGGCCGATCCGTCCGTGCTCAACCTGTCCGCGTTCGAGCAGTTCTTTCCCGAACAGCGTCCGTTCTTCCTCGAGGGCATCGGCACGTTCCGGTTCGACCAGGATTGCTTCTTCGAGTGCATGTTCTATTCACGCCGCATCGGACGAGCCCCGCAGCTGGGATTTCGCAGCGACGACGCCAGTGCGGTTCCCGTGGCCAGCACGATACTCGGCGCGGCCAAGGTGACCGGGCGCCTGGGCAACGGGCTGTCGTTAGGCATCCTCAACGCCATGACCGATCGCGAAATGGTCGGCGACGACCTCGTCGTCGAGCCGCGCACCAACTATTTCGTGGCCCGGCTGAACCAGGACCTCCGCGGCGGACGGAGCAACCTCGGCATGATGTTTACCGCGGTGCATCGCGAGCTTGATGAGACGACCGATGACTACCTGCGGCGCGAGGCGTACACGGGCGGAATCGATGCGCGACACCAGTTTGGCGCAGGCCATAACTACCAGGTCAGCGGGAGTGTCTCGGGCAGCCTGGTTCGCGGATCCGAAGAGGCCATCGCCGCCACGCAGCGCAGTTCGCTGCGCTACTACCAGCGGCCCGGCGATGACCTCGAATATGATCCCACTCGGACGGAGCTTGCCGGTCACGCATTTACGCTGGGCTTGAACAAGACGGGCGGCGGTATCACTCGATTCAGCTCCGGTGGCTCCTTTCGTTCCGCCGGTCTCGAAATGAACGACGCGGGTTTCATGACGAACGTGAATCAGATGCAGTGGAATAACTGGTTTGCCCTGGTCTATCAGGAGCCCAGGTGGTTCTACCGCCGGCTGCAGCTCAACGTAAACCAGTGGAGTTCGTTCTTCACCGACGGCACGAACTCCGGTGTCGGCGGCAACTTCAACATGAACGTGAACTTCAGGAACATGTGGTTCGCGTACCTGGGCATCGGCGGCGAACGCGGCTCCTTCTGCGGCACGTGCCTGCGCGGCGGTCCGATGTTGCGTGAAGATGCGACCCAGAACATCTGGGGCGGCTTCAACGGCGACAGCCGTGGGACCATTGTTCCTAACCTTCACGTCAGCATCTTCCGCAAGGACGGCGGCCGTTCGCAGTCGACGTTCATCTCGCCGTACGTCAACATTCGCGTCGCGAGCCGGTTCTCGGGAACCGTGTCCGTCGACTACACGCACAACACCGACGACCGTCAGCCCCTCGGGAATTTTGGCGAGGTGGATAGCGACACGACGCACTATACGGTGGGTTACCTCTCGCAGCGTACGCTGTCGGTGACCACCCGGCTCAACTTCACCGCCTCGCCCACGTTGTCACTGCAGTTTTACGGCGCCCCGTTTGTCTCCACAGGCTCCTTTGGCGACTGGCGCGAAGTCTCGGCTCCGCGCCACGACTCCTACGACGCTCGTTATGCTCCCTACACGCTGGGCGGGGACGTCAGCGACAACGACTTCAACTTCAAGCAGTTCCGGTCGAACCTGGTCATGCGCTGGGAGTATCGTCCCGGGTCGACGCTCTTCCTGGTCTGGGGCCAGGGGCGCGAGCAGAGCGGCGTCGATCGTGGCCAGTTCCGTGGTTGGAGTGACTACCGCAACCTGTTCAGCACGCACCCCGCGAACACGTTCCTGATCAAGGCCAGTTATTGGTTCGGCCTGTAGGATGGACGATTGACGATTGACGATTGACGATTGACGATTGACGATTGACGATTGACGA
>CBIHMX010000069.1:0-8928 GCA_966211115.1 uncultured Gemmatimonadaceae bacterium
GGCCAGCGTCTCGCGCCAGGTCAGCAGCGGACTCGATCGCGGACCTGGTGCTGCTGCTCAAGGCGCAGGCGCCGCCAGATCCCATCGTCAGGCGGCCGCGAGCTGACGAGGTGTCGCAGGCAGGCCTCGAGGAACGAAGAAGCAACCCGGGTCCAAGGCGGAAGGTGCTGGTCTTCGCGGATACGGGCACGATCAGTCGCGCCATCGCGGACGGCATCGCCCGGGTGCTCGACCGGTCGCGCTACGATGTGACGATGTCGGACCGTACGATCGGTTCGGCGAACCAGGACATGCTCGACACGCTCGCTCTGTCGTCCGATCATGACGTCGTGGTCGCGACGCAGGCCGTCGTTCGTCGCGACAGTTCGTACACCGGTGTGGTCCGGCTGCGCGACCTGACGGCGCATAAGGCATACGCCACGGGCGGAGGCTCACGGCGCATTCCGGGGGACAGCGTGCCGGCGAGCGTCGATTCGCTGGCTGCGTCGGTCGCGAGGAGACTGGCGCAGATGGATCGCGCGCCGCGAGCCGGTGTCATTGACCCGGAAGTGCGCGCCTTCGAAGAACGTGCGGCGAATCTCGGGCCGCCGCGTCGCCTGGTGATCTGGAATCACCCGCCTCACGACGATCTGCGCGTGCAGGAAGGCGGTACGTCGGTGCTGGACATCCTGCGCCTGGCCCTGCGCAACCCGCGTTTCGTACAGGTGCCCAGGGATTCCACGCTGGCGTTGCTGGCACGTTCGCGGAATCGCGAGACGGTCATGAACGCGCTGAACGCCGATTTCATGGTGTCGATTGCGTCGAGCTTTACCTCACAGCGCGCAGACTCCGTGTCGTGGATCATCTCGGTGCGCGACCTGGGCGCGGCGTCGCAATACCAGGAGCGTTCGTTCCGCAGCGCGCCAGCGCCGATAGAAAACCCCCTGGCATTTTCCGCGATCACGTTGTCGCGCGTGCTGGCCGCGCTGGAACAGATGGATCGGGCGCCGCGGAAGTAGCTGAAGCTCGAGTCGATGGCAGGCGCTGGTTGCTTGAACGGCTCGAGACAAGCGTCGAACCCTGCGCAAGCGACCAGCTGCCAGCCGACACTGCTCAGTTACCTATTCGGCGGTAGGAAGACCCTTCGTACTCAGCGCCGACACGATCCGCTCGCGCTGCCGGGCATCGGCCTTGTTGAACGTCACCCACATGTTGAACACGAAGGCCAACGCGCCCGCGGTGAACATCGTTCCGCCGAGCGCGGTAATCCACGAGCCGCGCATTCCATAGTGGGGCGTGGCAAAGAAGCCAGCCACCATCGCGGCAAGCCCGAGGTTCGCAAGCCACCAATGCGCTTCAGCCAGCCGGCGGCTGTGCAGCGCGAAGCCGAACAGCCGCGGCAGCAACTGGTAGCCGACACCGAACACCATCATGGTGATGAACCCGGCCACCATCATGTGAGCGTGGGCCGGTCGATAGATCACCCACGGCGGGTGCATCGCCATCGCGAGTCCCATCACGAGGCCGAGCCCGAACCACACCAGGCTCGACCGGATGAATGCCTTGATGAACCATTCCATGCTCGATCCTGCTTACTTGACGTTCAATTGCGCCTTCATACCAAGAGCCGCATGCGGATCGCAGTGGAACTGGTACGTGCCCGGCCGCATGCTTATGGGCAGGTCGTATTCCTGACCCGGAAGCTGCAGGAAGTCGCTGGACTCCGGCAAGCCGTCCTTCCCGCTGTTGATGCTGTCCGGGAAACTGACATTATGCACGCCAGTCTTGAGCGTGAAGCGGATGACATCGCCACGCGACGCATCGATCGTCGACGGGCTGAAGTAGCTCCCCTTTTCGTCAGTGATCATGTAAACCGTGATGATCTTGCCCGTTGGCTGGATGTCCGCAGCACCAGCCGTTGGCGCTGGTGTGGAACCTGCTCCTTCGCTGCCGCCGCAGGCGACCACAGAAAGGGTGGCAAGGGTACAGAAGATGTAAGCGTATTTCATGTCAGTGGTGCCCGAGGTTAGAAGTCTTTGCGATGAAAGAGCCGGGCGCCGAGAAGCGCCGGCAGAGCGGTCCAGGCCAGAAACACGGTCAGGGCGATCGCCAGGCCCGTGGCGCCGCCTAACAGCTGCTGGAACAACGCGCCGGTGTAGCCGAGCAGCGCAGCCACATCGAATCGGGTGAGCATGACGAGTCGGGCCAGGTCGATCGGGTTGGCGAACATCGCCGCCAGCATCGGCCGCTCGATCGGGTACTCGGCAAGCCGCGTGGCGGCCATGATGACGACGGCGTCGTAGACGACGGCAAGGAGGAGCCATGTGCCGATCGCGGCCACGATGCCGCGGACACGATCCTCGAATCCATACGCGACCACCGCGCCAATGCCGGTGAATACCGCGCCTAACGCCGTCGCCATCACGGCCAGCATGGCGCCTTCGGCGAGCGTCTCGCGCGCTGCACCCATGGCCACCAGCGGCACGCCAATCCCGGCCACGACCGCCAGGGACACCGGCGCCGTCAGGCCGAGGTAGAGTCCCGAGAAGAGCTGTCGCCGCCGGATGGGTTGTGCCAGCAGCAGCTCGACGAACTCGCGACTCGATTGCAGGTACATCGTGCCGAACACCACGTTGGCCAGCGGCACGATGAGCAGTACCACATTCACGAGGCTCAGCATGGCCTTCGCCTCGTTGTCGCTGAATTGGAGCAGCGCAAAGGTCGCCACCAGGAAGAATGCGGCATACGCCGCCAGCCATCGGCTGCGCATGAGATCCCGGACCGCATACTTCGCGATTCGCAATGTGGTGTTCATGCGGCCGCTTCCTCCATGAACGAGGCTACCGCCCGTTCGAGGCTGAGCTGGCGCGTCAAGCGCTTGAGGTCCACCACGGGCCCCGAATAGCGGACTCGCCCCTCGCAGAGGAGGACGACATTATCCGATACCTCATCGAGCTCGCTCATCACGTGCGACGTCACGATGAACGTTCGGCCGGACGCCCTTTCGGCGCTGATCTTGTCCTTCAGGACGGTGCTCGACGCCGGGTCGAGGCCAGCGGTCGGCTCGTCGAGGATGAGGATCGAGGGTGCGAACAGGAACGCGAGCGCGGCGTTGATCTTCTGGCGCGTGCCCCCGGAGAGCACCCGCAGCGGCTTCTCGAGGTGGCCCCGAAGCCCTAACGATTCGACCAGCTCGAGGTCGCGGGCTGGCGCCTGGCGCAGGTCGGCCATCATCGCCAGCAGGTCGGCGCCCGTCAGGTTCTCAGGGTACCGGGCAATCTGTGGCATGTACCCGATCGCGGCGCGCCATGAAACGTCGGCGTTCACCTTCTTCCCGTCGATGACGACTTCACCTTCGTCGGCACGCGTCAGGCCAAGCACGGTCTTGATCAGCGTGGTCTTGCCGGCACTGTTGGGACCGACGATGGCGGTGACGCAGCCAGCGTAAAGGTCCAGGTCCACGCCATCGAGCACCTGCAGCGCGCCAAACCGCTTGCGAATTCCCGCGAGCTTGATCATCTCGGCCTCCGCATCAGCGGCGCAGTGTCCGCGAGCGTTTCAGGAGTCAGCGACGGAAGCAGCCGCTCCGACTTGTCGAGCAGCGAGACGACCGCGCTTCGCAGGAGCACGAGCAGCGGTTCGTTCTGCTCAACGACGAGCGTAAAGAGGCGCACCGGCCGGTGTGGCACGTCGCCGCGCCCATCGCGATCGATATCGTAGCCCTCGTACTGGTCCCAGTAATTGCCGCTCAGGGTGGCGCCGCTCGACCGGCTGTTGGTGGCGAGGTCGAACGTGTTCCCGACGAACGTGTTGCCGGACAGCGTGGCACCCTGCGTACTCGCCATGAGCTTCACGGCCCAGCCGTTGCTCGCGAAGACGTTGTCGCGAGCGATCATCCGCGTCGCGCCGTCCGCGAGCAGCCCGGTCGTATTGCGCGTGAACCTGTTCCGTTCGAGCCGGCTATCGCTGATTTCCTTGAGCAGCAACCCGTAGGCGGCAGGTCCCCAGTTGTCGGCAAACACATTGTCGGTCATGGTGACGCGCTTCGTGTACATCACGGCCACGCCCGCCTGGTTGCCGCGAAACTCGTTGCGCGCGTACGTGCAATCGTCGGAGTCCATGAAGTGCAGCCCGTACCGCACGTTCTGCTCGCTGACATTTCCCGACACATGGGCACCGTGCGTGAACTCGAGGTAGACCCCATCGCGGTGACCGGTGATGCGATTGTCGAGGACGTCGACGTCGCGCGCTGTCCAGAGATGAATCCCGTTCCCGGAACGATCCTCGGTGGTGCCATGGCTTCGGAGCACGTTGCGGGCAATCCGGCAGCCGGAGCTCCCGGCCAGGTAGATCCCGAAGAAGACGTTCTCGATGCGATTGTCCTCGGCGACGCAGCGTCGCACCGCGCCAACCCGCAGGGCAGCCCGATCCTCAACGTGACTCGGCCCCACGTTCCGGAACGTGAGACCGCGGACGGTGACATCGTCCGCCTCCACGCGCATGATATGCGTGGCATTCGCGCCGTCGAGTACGGCGCCGGGTTCGCCGACGATCGTGAGCGGACGATCGATGACGATGGTCGGTTCGCGATAAATGCCGCGAGCAATCACGACCTGGTCGAACGCTCGTGCCGTTCGAACGGCCTCGGCGATGGTCAACGGGCCGCCCGGCTGCACGGTGACGACGCGTTGTGCTTCCGCGACGAGTGGCAGGCAAAGCATGACCACGAGTCCCCTAACGAACATGACCGGCTCCGTATGAAACGGCCGTGCCCATCGGGGGACGCAGCGTGGCGTCATGATCCACAACGGTGGCCGCTTCCATTGCGATGAGCGTGCCCGGCGCCGCCGCGTCGACCACCCACGTCTCGCGAACCGCGGGAGAATCCGGCCGCGCCGAATACGCGCGAAGGCAGTCGATCGAATCGAAGGTGAGCGTGCGCCCATGTTCGGTGACCACGAGCGCACCGAAACGCCGGTCGCTCACGATCATCCGGCATTCCTCGCAGGCTGCGTGATCAAACGCGATGGATGGATTCCCCGCGCAGGCAGCGGCCGCCAGCGAGAGTGCCGCTGCGCCGCTGCGCAATCGGCGATAGGACACGCCGATGGCACCTAACGCGATGGCAAACGACAGGCCGGCCAGCAATCCACCGGCCGCCGGCAGGGATGTCGCCCTGAAGTTGAGCAACTGCTTCGTGCCGATCAGCGGCGGCTGATACGACATGCCCGGCACGACGATGATCGCGTTCTCGAAATCGAGATCGTGCCCATAGTCGTAACTCCACCGCCAGAAGTCGTACAAACCGGCGACGCCGAGCAGGGCGAATCCGGCTGTCCACGCAACGAGCAGCCGCCGGCGCCCTGTCACGGCGACGAGCATGCCGGCGGCGATGAGGCCGGCCGCGATCCACGGCATGTACTGCAGTTCGGGGATCGCGTCCGGCTCGATCGGCTTCATGCCGATGTAGTGATTGAGCGAGTTGATGTTGCGAAGATCATGTTCCTTCATCCCCTCGATGGTGTTGAGGCGGATGTGCATCCCGATGCCTTCGGGATACTGCGGCGCGACCAGTCGCACGCTCCACAACGGTGCCACGAACACCGCGCCGAGCAGTACCACCGCGACGGCCAGCATCGCGCGAGCGCTGTGAGGCATGCGACTGGTGGCGCGCATTACTTCTGTCCCTCCACCGCGCGAGCGCGTTCCAGTTGCGTCGCGGCTTTCTTGCTGATCGTGGCCTCGAGCGCGACGTTTGATCCACGCGGCGAGACGCGGAGGTAACCCGACATTTCCTGGTGCAGCGCCGAGCAGAAGTCGGTGCAGTAGAACGGATAGATCTGCGCTTTCTTCGCGACCCACCTGAGCGTCCGGGTTTCGCCGGGCTGCATGATCAATTCGGCATTTTCGCCGCCAAGGATCGCGAAACCGTGAAGGATGTCCCAGTCCTGCTCGATGTTGGTGACGTGGAAATAGACCGTGTCACCCTCTTCCACGCCCTGGATGTTGTCAGGCGCGAAGTGGCTGCGGATGGCGATCATGTTGACGTCCACGCGACGGCCGGTCCGTTTGATGCCGGTTTCCGACTCGGCGCGCGCCACGTGCGGGTGCGTGCTTTCCGCGAGCGAGAAGTACTTCACCTGCTTGTCCTTGATCAGGCTCGCCGGAATGGCCTGCGCGTAGTGTGGCTCGCCGAACGTCGGAAAATCGAGCAGCAGCTTCATCTTGTCGCCGCTGATGTCGAACAGTTGCGCGGACTGCGTGAGTTCAGCGCCCGTCGGCAGGTAGCGATCCTTGGTGATCTTGTTCATGGCCACGAGGTACTTGCCGTACGGTTCCTTGCTGTCGCCGCCGGGAATCATGAGGTGGCCAATCGAGTAGTACGTCGGGACGCGATCGACGACTTCCCAGGTGCCCAGCTTCCACTTCACGACCTCGGACGAGATGAACATCGAGGTGTAGGCGTATCCCTTGCCGTCGAACTCCGTGTGCAGTGCGCCGAGGCCCGGCTTCTGGACTTCGGCCGCCATGACGGCGTCGTATTTCAGGACCGGGATTCCCTCGACCGTCGCCTCGAAGTCCTGGTTGGCGATGGCCTTCTGCATCTTGCTGAACGAGTGCACCGGGATGTTGGCGGCGAGCTTGCCGCTGGCCACGATGTATTCACCACTCGGATCGACGTCGACGCCGTGCGGTGACTTCGGCGTGGGCAGGTAGTAGACGAGTCCCGGACAGTCCGCCGGGTTGAGCATCTTCACCGACGTGCGGGCTTCCGAACGCGCCGAGCGCGATTTCTCGTCCATCCAGTTGTGGAAGTAGCGCGCGTTGACGGTCTGCGCCTTTCCGTTCGCGACGCACTGTTCCGCCTGCCGGAAGTTCAACGCTGCGATAAAGTCCTTGTCGTTCTGGGAAGCGTTCTCCTCGAGCTTTGTCCACGCGCGTTCCGAGTTGTATGTCGTGAAGAAGAACCATCCTTCGGAGGGGCCCTTGCCGGCGTGGCCGAGGTCGTAATTGAAGCCGGGCATCAGGATCTGGAACGCGACGTCCATCTTCCCGGGCTGGTCGGCGGTGATGAACGAGATCGTGCCGCGGAAGTTCTGCCCAAAGGTCTCGATGGGGACGTCCTTGTTCGGGATCGGCACACTGAAGCGCGTCGCCGAGACGATGTACTTGCCGTCGGGGGTGGTGAACGGGCTAGCGTGTCCGCCGGCGGCGTTAGGCAGCTCGAGGATTTCCTCGGTCTCGAACCGTGTCAGCTCGATGCGCGCGACCCGCGGCGTGTTGTTGCCGTTGATGAAGAGCCAGCGGCCGTCGGGGACGCCGTTGGTCTGGGAGAGTTCGGTGTGGTGGGTATCGTCCCACGGCACGAAGCCATAGCTCGTCTGGAGCATCGGCTTGGTTTCCTCGTTGTAGCCCCAGCCGTTCTCCGCGTGCTGCGAGAAGACCGGGATGAGCTTGAGCATGCGGCCGGACGGCAGGCCGTAAACGCTCACCTGGCCATTGAATCCGCCGGAGAGGAAGGCGTAGTACTCGTCATGCGCGCCGGGAGCGACATAGACCCGGCCGGCGGCGTCGCCGGTGGCGAGGTTGGGGGCCGTGGTGCGGCAGGAAAACCCGAGGGCGGCGAGGGCGATCGCGCCTGCGATCGTCCCGCTGCGTACCAGGGTTCGGCGATTGATCGGCATGCTGACCTCAGAGTGGGGGTCGTGATGACACCAGTTCCGCGACCGTTGTTCGTGCCAGGAACGCGGACATGGAGCTGGCAATGGGGGCCCAGCGCAGGTGCACCGGGCAATCGGGGTTCTGGCCGCAGGGGCCGGTGCCTAACAAGCAGTCGTGGGGGTGGGGCCGTTCGAACACCGCCGCGATGGCTGCCAGGGACACATCAGCCGCCCTTGGCGAAAGCGAATAGCCGCCGGCCGGTCCGCGCGTCGAGCGCAGGTAGCCGGCGTGCGTCAGTTGGCTCAGGATCTTGGCGAGATAGCGCGGCGGGGCGTCGACGGCCGATGCGACTTCCATCAGTCGCCGTGAGCGCGGTGCTTCACCAGCGATGTGAATGAAGGCGCGGAGCGCGTATTCGGTCGTTTGCGAGAACACGTCGTGAACCCGTGGTGTAGTCGCATTGACGATGTCGAGGTCCGAATTGCGGCAAAGTCAGGCGCACGCCGATTCTGCGTACGAGGACGCCCTGACAGCGTGTCAGGGAATCGCCGCTACGGGATCGCGACTGGCCGAGATCATTGAACGGATTACTGCGGCTCGGTTGTCCAGGCGTGTCACGCGGTTCACTTTGCAGCGACCTTCGTGGAGGATTGTGACATGTCCAGAGATTCGATCCCGCGGTTGTCCGACCTTCTCACGAATCCCGAGCAACCACCGACCGGGCGACGCGCTTTCCTGGGAACGTCAGCGCTGGGCCTCGTCATCGGTGGTGCGACGCTCGCCGCCTGCCGGCCTGCTACAGAGCAGCGCGCCGACTCGGCCGCCGCCCAAGGTGGCGTCGACCTTACCAATCCGAACAGCAAGCTGGATACGACGCTCCACGATCAGGTGACGCATGGCGCGGCGACGCAACCCGCCGGCCTGACGCCAGCTCCGTATCATCGTTATGACCCGGCGTTGCCTCCTCTTCCGGCCCAACGGACACAGCGCCTTCAATGGAGAGCGCAGGAACTGCCGGTGAGAATCACGCCCGACGTGACCGTAGCGGCGTGGACTTTCGAGGGTGACATCCCCGGCCCCATCGTGCATTGCCGGGTTGGCGATACGATCGAATTCACGCTGACGAATGAAGGAGACGTTCCGCACTCGATGGATTTTCACGCCGCGCAGATCGATCCGAAGGTCGCCTTCCGATCGGTCGGAAAGGACCAGTCGGTGACCTTCACCTTCCGTCCCCGGTTCGCCGGCGCCTTCATGTACCACTGCGGCACCGCACCGGTGCTGATG
>CBIHMX010000070.1:0-8920 GCA_966211115.1 uncultured Gemmatimonadaceae bacterium
GGCGATAGCGCTGCTCGCTAGGCAGCGAGATCCGCGAAGCAATCGAGTCGACCGGCACGGTGCCCGGCTGCGGCAGGGAAATGACGTCGAGATCGGCGCGCTCGATCTCCGCAAAGAGACTGGCCGCCAAGCCAATGATCACCTTCGAATCACGATCTCGTACGGAACGCTGGAGGTTATCCAACGCCCCGTCGAACCGGCTCAGGTCCATCGACGTGAGTTGTGCCGGGTTCGCCGCGGCCGTAGCGGCACCGCGCATCGGCTGGAGCCCTGTGCGCACGGCATCCGCACCGCTGGCGAGCGCTCTCCCGCCACCGTTGGCGCCGAAGTGCTTCGCCAGTCGCGCGCCGAAACCGATCTCGTACCGCTGCTGAATGCTCAGGAAGCTGTCGGTAAACCGCTCGGCGAACGCGAAATACTGCAGGTTGTTCGTGGCGTGGTAGTCGTACGTGATCTGCAGGCTGGTGACGTCTTCCTGCAGGACGCCATCGCGCAATTGCATGCCGAGCCGGCTGACCACGGCGAGCTCCGACGGAAAATCCCCGCGCGACAGAGAAATTCCGGTGTTGAGCTTGTACAGCGACTTCTCCCCGGCTTCATCGCCCGACAATCCGAAGAGGATGTCGGCCTTGAGCGCGCGCTGCCGGTCCTCTTCGGTCCGCAGGAGCGCCAGCGCTTCCCAGAAGCCGGCGCCTAACGTCGACAGCGGGCCGTGCTGGTACGGCAGCAGCTTTCGCTCGAGGTCCGCGACGGTCTGGGCCTGCGCTTTGGGCGCGCCGGCCGCCACCGCGACGAGCAGGGCGGCGGCCGTGAGCAACCGATGGACCGTCAGGTTCACGGCTTCTGCTTCATGCGGTCCTTGACTTCCTTGAACGAATCCTTGATGTCCTTCGTCAGGCTGCCGCGGATGTCCTCGCGCAACTTGGCGGCCATGTCCCTGACGCCACCTTCGACCTTTTTTTCCTCGACCTTCGGGCGGTGGATCTGGAAATCACCCGACGCCTCGAGCTTGCCGAGTATCCAGGTGTTGTTCTCGGTCATCCCGCTGTAGGTCTCGAAGGGGAGGTAGAAGTAGCCCTTGTCTCCCCACCCTTCTCCCCAGCTGTTCCTGACGATGAACTCCTGGGCGTTTCCATCGTATCCGACCAGCACCATGGCGTGATTGCCGGACCCGGAGAATGCCGCTTCGACCTCCGCCTTGCTGGGTACGGGTGCCCGTCCGTTCTCCCGCACCGCCTCGCAGAATTTCTCGGGGATGCTGCCCGCAAAAACGACCGGATATCCCCGCGCGAGGGTGCCCTTGATGTTCTCGATGCCGTCGACGCGCGCGTATTCCGTCGGGACGTATTCCAGCGCCTTGGTGTAGGTCTCCTGATCGGGCTGTTTCGAGAGCAGGTCGACCTGATACGGCCACATCGTTTCGGGGGGCGCGCCAAACGCGAGGAAGGCGGCCATGCCCCGTGAGATGGCGGAGCCGTAGTCGCCGCCTTCGTGGCCCGACATCCGGCGGGCATTGTAGTAGACGAACATGCGGCTCAGGTCGACCGGCTTGCCTTCCTTCTTCAGCCGAAACTCCATGGCGCCAACGGCCGCGCAGGCGACGCAGCTCCCGAGCTGGCCCTGGTCTTCGACCGGGGTGCAGTGTTCGCGGAGGTCGACCTTCGCCGGCAACGACGTCAGGTTCGGCGTGGCGGTGAAGTCGTTAGGTGATCGCGCTTCGGGCAACGCACCGTCCAGTCGCCGGCTCAGCGACGGCTGGCCGGGCTGGGTGCCCCTGGCGAAGACCTTCTGGCCGCATGACGCACAGTGGCTTCCGGAGCGGGGCAGCTCGTTGCCACACTTGAGACACTTCATTTGTGTTGCCTCCAGTAAGATCCGGAGCGTGGGTCCGCTCGTTTGGCGTGCGTTCAGTTGACGTGATTGATCTTGAAATCGCCCGTGGTGCCGTCGGCGAGCGAATAGCGGAGGTGCGGCAGCCCGCCTCCGTCGGGATAGACTTCACCAGTACCGCGCATGACCAAGCCCGCCTGCGTCCGCAGCGTGAACTGCGCGCCAGCCGTGGTGAGCGTTCCGGTGAGCGTCACCACGCCAAAGCCGGGAATGGTCGACGTCGCGGTGAAGTTCGTGCCGTCGTGCGTGACGTTGAACCGGTTGCCGAAACCATCCATCCAGTAACCGGCGGCGTTGAACTCTGGCGGCGGGGGCGGCGGCGTCTGGCCGGTGGTGTCCGGCGGAAATTCGGGCGGCAGGTCCACTGGCTGATCCATCATGTTGCCGATGGCGCCCAGGACGAGCAGGACGCCGACACCACCAAGGATCATCTTCGTCCGCTTCGAGGCACCGGCGAGCATGCCCTGGTACTTGTACCAGGGCTCCTTCTCCGGCTGCGGCGGGCGCGGGACCGGGTCGGGTTGTGGCCCGGGGTCGGGTATGATGACCGGCTGCGGCCGCCCGCCTAACGCTACCTCCAGCTCCTTCGCGAATTCGGTCGCCGATGACTGCCGGCTGCGGGGGCGCGCCGAAAGACCCTTCTCGAGCAGCGCGTCGATCGATGGCGGGACGTCGCGCCGGTTCTTGCTCACCGCATCCCAACGTCCCTGCGGCGGCGCGTCCATCAGCAGCTCGTACAACATCACCGACACCGAATAGATGTCGGCCTGCGGACCGACCGCGTCCGCTGACGTCATCTGCTCGGGCGCCATGTAGATCGGCGTTCCGATCGGGCCGCCGCCACTGCGCGTCGCCGGCGCGGCCCCGATCGCCTTGGCGATCCCGAAGTCGAGGATCTTGAGATTGTAGTCGCCGGCATCCGGATCGCCGACCAGCAGCACGTTTTCCGGCTTGAGGTCGCGGTGCACCACACCCATGCGATGCGCTTCAGACAGTCCGGCCAGCATCGACTTCATCAGGCCGCCCGCGGTCTGCAACGAGACCTCGCGCCCGGCGCTGATCCCGTTCACGAGCCATGACCGGAGCGTTCCGCCCTTCACGAATTCCATCGTGAAGTACGGCTGCCCGTTGTACTGCGACACATCGTAGACCGCGACGATGTTCGGATGCCGGATCTGCCGCGCCATCAACCCTTCGGCCATCAGGCGCTTCACCGCTTCTTCGCCGGTAACCAGGTCCGGGTGGATCAGCTTGAGCACCATCTCCTCGCCGGTGTTCGTATCCCTGGCGACGTAGACGACGCCCATCCCGCCTTCACCGAGCTTGCGGATCACCTCGTACCGTTCGGCGAATCGCGTGCCGGGTTCGAGCACGCTCGCCCGCGATTCACGCATCGGCGCGATCGTGCCCAGGCCACTGTAGGTGCCGCCCACGGGACGCTTCGTTGCCTTGGCCTTCACCGATTGGCCGCAGTTGGGGCAGAATTCGGCGTCGGCCGGCATCGAGGTCCCGCAGTTCGAGCAGTTCATGACGCCATCCCCGGAGTACGGCTGATCGTTATGCGGTCGACCGACCCGATCGACGACGAGAACGCCACCTGCAGCTGCAGCTTGTCGGCGCGACCCGGGATGGGAACCAGCCGCTCGCCGGGCCTGAGCGGCATCACCGTCCCCGAGGGCAGCGGTGCACCGCTCAGCTCCATGCCGTGCGTCGTGCGGGCGTGCACGCACAACCGGTCGTTCACGACCACCAAATCGAAGTGATGGCGCGAAATGGCCAGCGTCGCCGGCTCGTCGATGGCCCCGGTCCGCGGGTCGTACACGCGCAGGCAGACATCGTTAGGCTCGGCTTTCGCTTCCGGGTCCGGGTTGCGCGAGTTCCGGCCCACCGTGAAGCGCCCACTGGCCATCATGGTCGTACCGTCGGGCGGCACTTCCCCGGACGGGAAGCTGCCGAACGCAAACTCCACGTTCCTCGGCACCCGCAGCCCGCGATCCGGGTAGCCCCGGATCCCCTGTTCGAGCTCGTATTTCTCCGCCCGCTCGAGCGGTAGCGGTTGCCGGTCGGCCAGCGCGGCCGGGGCGGACGAGGCGCGATCCTTCGTGTTCAGCGCCGTGTGCACCAGCCCACCCGTCTCGAAGTGCGCCCCCTGCATGTTGATGTTCTGCACGATCTGCTGCGATTCCTGACCCGAGACGCTGATCGTCGTGCCGCCCGTGAACGCGTACGACTCCTCCAGACCTCGATAGCGCGATGAGATCACGAAGAGCATGCGCAGTGCGTGACGGCCGCCCTCGGCCAGCGGTGGCGTCTCGATCGTGAAGTGCCGCTCCGTCTGCGGGTCGATCTGTTCCCACGTGAGCGCCACGGGCTCGTCGGCGCTGCCACCCAGCTTGACGATGTTCTTCACCCAGATCGGCCGGCCGCCGGTGGAGTTGTTGCGCAGGATCAGCGGCACCGACAGGCGCTCCCCCGTCTTCGACTGCACGACGGCGCCGGCATCGATCAGCAGCGCCGGCGCGACGCAGACCGGGCACGCTTGCGTCGGCGTGACCAGGCTTTTGCACTCCGCAAACGCCATGCACCGGAGGAACGGGTGGCCGCATTCCGGGCAGAATGCCACGTCGGCCTCCGCTGCATAACGATGACAACAGGGACGATACGGTTGCCACTCCATCGACTACTGCCTCATCGCCCGGCCGCAGTAGCGGCAATGCCGGTCGGTCACCGGGATCGTGCGATGACATGCCGGACATTCGGTCGTGTCGCGATCGGCTCCGCCGCCGAGCCGGCCGTCACCACCGCCGGCGGCATTGGCGCCCGCGCCGACGCCCATGCCCACGCCTTGCGCCACGCCAACCGTGCCCTGCATGCCCGCGTCAAACATGTGCCGAGCCTGCGCTTCCGATTGCACCTGTGCATTCTGCGCCTGCTGGATCATCTCGCGCATGAGGTTCATCTGCTCGGCGCTGTTCACCGACTTCGCCTTGGCCTGTTCGACCATGACGTTGGCCACCGCCGGGGAGAAGCCCGCCTGGATGGCGAGGATCGTTTCCGGCGACGCGTCGCGCAGCGCCTTGATCTTCTCGAGGTTTGCTTCCTGTTCGAGGCGCTTGCTCTCGATCTGACGGCGATGATCGGCATCGCCACCCTTGATGTTCAGGTTGAGGCGGCGCTCTTCAGCATCGATCTCGACGTCCTGAAGGCCACGCATCGTCTTGAGCTGGTCCTCATGCGCGCGCGACGCGAGTTCGAGCCGCTGCAACTCCTCGAGCTTCGTGAGTGCCAGCGCCTGCTTCCTGTCGGCCTCCTCGATCGCGCGTTCAACGATCCGGATCTCGGCGTTGATGCTGGAGACCGCGAGAGTGTGTTCCTTTTCGCGTTTCGTGAGGTCCATCTCGACGTCGCGGCGCTGACCACCGCTGCGCGCCATGTCGATCTTGTGGTCTTCGGCTTCCAGTTGCGCCTTCAGGCCGTCGAGCCGTTGCGCGCGGTTCATCTGGATCTCGTGCTCCAGCGCCTTCATCTGCTGGATGCGGACGCCGGTCTCGCGAGCGTCGATGAATTCGAGCTCGTTCGACAGAATGAGATCCCGGAGGTCGTCTTCCGTCGTGACCTTCGCTTTCTCGACATCGAAATCGGCGTTGAGGCGGAGGATGGTCGTTTCCGCCTCACGCTCGATGCCGCGGTTCAGGATCTTGAACTCGCGCTCGAGAATTTCCTGTTCGCGTTCCTGCTGCCGCTTCAGGATCATGGCCTTCTCTTCTTCATTGAAGGCCCAGTTCACCGAGACCACGCGCGCGATCAGTCCCATGTCAGCGGCAATGCGCTCGACTTCCTTCATCGAGTCCGCCTGCACCTTGTCCTGCAGCGCGTTGTTGCCCCTGAGTTCGAGCGCGTCCACCTGGCGAATGCCGGCGTTGAGCACCCGTTCGCCCAGGTGAGGCATCAGGCGGGCGAGGATGCTCGACTTGGTGGTGAGGCCATGCTCTTTCATGAGGCCGAGTACATTGGCCGGCTTTTCGGGATTGACCTGGAGTTCGATGACGAACTCGCAGGTGATCGGCACGTTATCCCTCGTGAGCGCTGTCGCCGTGGTGGTGAGCTGGAACGGCTTGAGGTCGGCGATCATCAGCCGGAGCGCGTGTTGCCCGGCGACGGCATCCTTGATGCTCCGCCACCAGCCGCCGACGGAAATGTGCGCGCCGGCCGATGCCTGCACGATCTGACCATCGCGGATCAGCATTGCCATCGTATCCGGACCGATGGCAATGCGTTGTTCGACGAGACCCTTGAACCGTTCCAGCTCGACGTATTCCGCGAGGAGGTTGTCGTCACTGAGCTTGATGTGAGTCGTGGCCATGTGTGCTCTCCTAACCCCGCGCGGGGATCTTCTTCGTGGCTTTCACGAAGATGATGATGTTGGCGCCGATGACGAGGGCCGCGACTACGGCGCCCGCTGGATACTTCTGGATGGTGGCGACGAATGAATCCCAGCTGCTCAACTGCTCGACACCTTCCTGCATCGTGTCGACTCGCGTGAGCGTGCTGATGACGGCGCCGACGAGGGTGAAGCTGGCAGTGATCAGCGCGACCGCGCGTGATACTTTGTTGACCTGTTCGACGGTCGGATTAGCCGCTGCTGCGGCAGCCGCCGCGCGCTTCTCGAGGACTTCGTCATAGGCCTCGCCGCGCTCGATCGCCGCCTGCCGTTTCTTCTTGTCGACTTTCAAAAAGTCGGGTGTGACCGCCGACGAACCGCCCGATTCGGCGCGCGTCAGGTTGTATGCGCGCCGGTGCATCCAGCCAAGGAAGCCCGTGACGAACCACAACGTGCCGAAGATCAACACCAGCCAGGACGCGATCATCAACACCGTGTCGAACGTTTGACCATTGGCCACATCGGTTTGCATGCCTTGCTCCTCGTCGGTCCAGGCGGGTTGGGCTGCTTGCAGTCAGTGAAATGAGAATCGGCCAATCAGATTGACGGCGCGGGAAGATACAGCGTATTCACGAGTCCGCCATCGCCGTTTGGAGGTCTGCGTGGTGCGTCCCGCATCACCCCGAGGGGTTACGCGATGAAGGGGGGCGGCGGGGCTCATTTCGGCCGCCGGCTTCCTCAGGAAGTCCCTGAGTTTCGGGACGAGGCTCCTTTCATTAGAGCGGTCAGCGTCAGGCCAAGGCAACGTTTTCCGGCACGGCGTTGTCAGATACTGCAGCTTCTTCCCTGAAGGTTCTTCAGGGAAACGGACGCACCTGGGACGGATCTGGGCGGATCTCGTCGTCGCCTGCCTCAACCACTCTGACCGTGCAACTCCTACGCGGCACCCTCGACCTCATCGTCCTCAAGATCCTCACCTGGGGTCCCCTTCACGGCTTCGACATCGCCGATCGGATCTCCACGCGCTTCAGCGAGGAACTCGTGCTCGAGGAAGGCGCGCTCTATCAGTCGCTGAGGCGCATGGAAGCGCGCGGTTGGGTCCAGGGCGAATGGGGTGTTTCTGACAACAACCGGCGGGCCCGCTATTACCGGCTCACGCCGCAGGGCCGTCAACAGCTCCGTGCCGAGACTGCGACGTGGGAACAGTACAGCGCCGCCCTCACCCGCCTCCTCCGGGCTTCCTGACATGTCATCCTTCAAGCGACTGCCCCGCGTTTTCCGCGGTCGCGCCGGCATCCGCGCCGACGTCGACGACGAGATCACGACGCACATCGACGAGACCATCCGGACGCTCGTCAACCAGGGACTCGACCCCGAAGCCGCCCGCGCCGAGGCGATGCGACGGTTTGGCGATGTCGCCGTTACCCGGCGTGCCATGACATCCAGTGCCGTCCTACAGCACGAACGTCACCGCCTCGACGCCCTCGCCCTGGACTTCCGGTACGCGGTGCGCGGACTCCGACGATCGCCGGGCTTCGCCATCGCGGTCATCCTCACGTTAGGCCTCGGCATCGGGGCCAACGCGGCGATGTTCGGGCTACTCGACCGGCTGCTCCTGCGTCCGCCGGAGCACGTGCGCGACGCCGGCCAGGTCCGGCGGGTGTACCTCAGCCAGCCCGAGGGCAACAGCACAGTCACCATCACTGAGGTCTCGTACCGCCGGCTGATGGAGGTGCGCGAAAGCGCCAGCGACGCCATCGATCTCGCCGGCTTTTCGCCGAACACGATGATCGCCGGCGACGGTGAAGGCGCGCGCGAAATTCGCGGTGTCCTGGCAACGCCGAACTTCTTCAGCATGGTCGGCGCGCGTCCCCACCTGGGCCGGTTCTTCGCTGGGGCCGAGGTCGGGCCTGACGGGACGCCGGAGGTCGTACTGGGATACGAATGGTGGCAGAGTGCCCACGGCGCCGATTCCACGATCCTCGGTCGCGTCATTCGTGTAGGCACGGGACGTTTTACCGTCGTTGGTGTCGCACCCCGCGGGTTTACCGGCGCGGACATCACCCAGGTCGACGCGTGGATCCCGGCGCTGTCGGCGCGTGCCATGTGGACGCACCTCGGACCCGAGTGGTACCAGCAGCACGACTTCTCATGGCTGACGCTCGTCGGTCGCTTGCGTGAGGGCGTCAGCGAATCCCAGGCGACGGAACGCGTCGCTGCGGCGTACCAGCAGAGTCGTGAACGGCAGGGGAACGCGGTGCCCGCTGCCGAGATTGCTCGCTCGGGCGCGCGGCTGTATCCGCTGCTGTTGCAGCGCGGCCCGGAACGGAACGACTCCACGCGCGTGGCCCTGTGGCTGGGCGCGGTCGCGTTCATCGTGCTGCTGCTGGCGTGCACCAACGTCGCCAACCTGCTGCTGGCGCGCGCCATCGGCCGCCAGGGTGAAGTGGCCGTGCGCGTGGCGCTGGGCGTGAGCCGTGCGCGCCTCGTCAGGCAGTTGTTGATGGAAACCGGGTTACTGGCCCTGGCCGGCGGCATGACCGGGCTGTTCTTCGCACGCCTGACGAGTTCCGCCCTCCGGGCCTCATTGCTGGCAGGTGCTGAACTGGGTACAAACGGCATCGACGGACGGACGATCACGTTCGCCCT
>CBIHMX010000071.1:0-8913 GCA_966211115.1 uncultured Gemmatimonadaceae bacterium
CGCTGCCCACGCTGCCGAACCTGGTATCCGACCGTAGCATGCCGTCGGCGCCGACCATCGTCTCCTGCTCGATGGTGGTGCCGGCGCGATCCGGCCGCAGCGTGTAGAGGTTCACGACGCCGCCAATACCGGCGCCGTACAGGCTGGAGGCTGGTCCGCGGACGATGTCCACCTTGCCTAACGTGGCAAAGTCGACGTCGTCGAGCATGGTCACGCCCTCGGCGTCCGTCACCGGGACGCCGTTGAGGTAGGCCTTGTAGCCCGACCCGTCGAAGTTCGTGCGGTTGCCGTAGCCGCGGATCGTGATGCGCTGGCCGCCCGACATCGTACGGCGCTCCATGCGGACGCCCGGTACCGTGTTGAGGACGTCGTCGAGGAACAGGCCCGTACCCCGCGTGAGGTCGAACCGGGACAGGGTCGTCACGGCGATCGGCTGCCGGAGGTTGGGCGCCTCGCGCGTGGCGACGACACTGACCGCGTTCAGGTTCTGCGTTCCCGGCGTCAGGCCCGCCAGCAACTGGACGGCACAGTCGGTCACCGTCGCCGAGTAGTTCTCATAGCCGATCGTCCGGAATGTGACCTCCGTGCCGGGGGCGCAGGCGATCGCAAAGGATCCGTCGGCCGCCGATGCGGCATTTGAGCTGCCGGCAGTGACCGACACCCCTTCGAGAGGGGCGCGGGTGTACGTATCGAAGACTTTTCCTTTGAGCTGCTCCTGGGCTGTGGCCGCGCGAGGCAGAAGGATGGCGCACAGCAGGAGTGCGAGGCGGCGGGAACTCACAATGCGGAGGATTAGGGTGGCCGGGGAAGTTCATGACAAATTCATGAACGGACCAGCACCCGGCAACGCTGACACGGCCCCTCTTCCGATGGAAGAAGGGCCGTTCCCGGTCAGCGAGTTGTCGTTGTGTCGCTGGGAGGGCTCAGCCGGTCGTTCGGGCGGTCCGCGCAAAGAGGGCGGCCGTGGTCGACGCGCCGCGCAGCAGGTCGATCGCACGCCTCAGTTGCGGGTCGTACGCCAGCGAGTGACGGACGACGACCGAGTCCCCATGTGCCAGCGAGGCCAGCCGGCGATCGAGTAACCTGGTGACGAGGGAAGCCCCGGCATCGAACACGGGCCGCTCCACTTCGATCCCGCGACGACTGAATTCTCGATAGAGGGTATCGCCCCACGTATCAGGCACGACAAACGCCGGCTTCGTCGTTTCCAGGTGTCGGAGCGCGACCGCGAAGATCCCGTTCGAGACGCGCGTGCCCGTACGGTTGAGGGCGCCTAACAAGCGCTGCTCGGGGGTCGACAGCGTGTCGGGGCTGACGATCATGTCCGGCGTAATGCCGCCACCGCCGTAAACCGGACGTCCCGACGCCGAATGGAACACGGGCCGGCTCCGGCGGACCGAATCGGTTTCGATCGAGTCCGGCAGCACCTCTTCGAACTGTCCGTTCTCGTTCATCCGGTATTCGCGCTGGATCAACCGGCCGCTCGGCGTATACCACTTGCCCGTCGTCATCTTGAGCGCCCACCCGCCTTCGAGGCGGTAGACGCCCTGCACGAGTCCCTTGCCGAACGTCGTGGTGCCGATGACCACCGCACGGTCATGATCCTGCAGTGCACCGGAAACGATCTCGGATGCGGAGGCCGTGCCGCCGTCGACCAGGATGACGAGCGGCTCGTTCAATGACTCGCCATCGATGGTTGCGACTCGCACGTCTTCCGGCTGCCCGCGATGCCGGATGCTGACGATGGATTGACCGCGCTTGAGAAAGACCTGGCTCACGCCTTCGGCCGCATCGAGCTCGCCGCCACCGTTACCGCGCAGGTCGAGGATGAAGCGCGTAGCGCCGGCGCCCTTGAGCTCCGCGATAGCTTGCCGCACCTCGTCGGGAGACGTGCCACTGAACCGCTGGAGCGGTACGTATCCGATGCCCTGTTCGAGCATCATGGGGAAGGGGACGGCGGGCGCATGGACGAGCGCCCGTGTCGCCTGCACGGTCCGCGACGTTCCCGTTCGCGCCGAGTGGATCCTCAGCGTGAGATTGGTGCCGACGCGCCCCGTGGTGCGGCTCGTGACCTGGTCGAGCGAAAAGCCGCGCACCTCCGTTCCGTCGACCGCGTCGATGCGGTCACCGGGGCGGATTCCAAGCTTCGCGCCCGGCGAGCCGTCGAAAACACGCACCACGTACGTTCCGCTGTCATGGGATTCGACGGACATGCCCAGTCCACCGTAGCGATCCCCGATGGTGTTGCGGGTAAATGAAGCCAGTTCGGCCGGACTGAAGAGCTGGGCGTAGGGGTCGCCGAGCTGCGAGATCAGGCCGCGTGCCGCCTTGATGAAGACACTGTCACGAGGAACCGTGTCGACGTAGTTCGTTGTGATGCGATCGATGACCTCGCCCAGCAACCGCCCAGGCGACGCGGCTCCGCCCTGGGCAGCGGCCGAACCCGCTACTGCCAGCGCAACCATTCCCAGGACGATGGCGGCGTTCGTACGAAATCGGCGCATGTAAAATCCCGAAGGTGGACGTCTGTCGAAGCATAGCATTCGGCGCGACCCCGAACTGTGGGGAGAGGGGTGAGGTCACCGCCAGGCCCGATGACAGCCAGAGGATCGCCAGGGGCAGCGTCATGTGCCATGCGCGCCTCGCGCCGAGCCGCCTATTGTTCTGCGACGATGAAAACCCAGTACTACACGGCGTCCAGCCTCGACGGCTTCATCGCGGATCCCGCGGATTCGCTCGATTGGCTGTTCCCCCTCGGGGATATCAACGACACCAGCTACCCCGCCTTCATCAAGGATGTCGGCGCGATTGCGATGGGCTCATCGACGTACGAGTGGATGTTGCGCCACGTGATTGGGGCCACCCCACCACAGCCATGGCCCTATGAGCAACCCGTCTGGGTGTTCACATCGCGGACACTGCCGGACATTCCCGGCGCCGACATCCGCTTCGTGCGGGGGGACGTTCGCGCCGTTCACCGGGAGATGGCGGAAGCGGCTCGTGGCATGAACGTCTGGATCGTGGGTGGAGGCGACCTGGCCGGTCAGTTCCACGACGCCGGGCTGCTGGACGAAGTGCACGTGCAGGTCGGCTCGGTCACGCTCGGCGCAGGGAAGCCGTTGCTGCCTCGGCGGATTACGCAGCCGTCACTCACGTTGCTTTCGGTGCGAAAAGTGGGTACCGGATTCGCGGAGCTCGTGTACGCGGTGCCGAAACCGGAGCCACATCGTTCCGCATGACGATGAAGATTGCCACCTGGAACGTGAACGGTGTCCGGGCAAGGGAAGCCCAGCTTCAGGAGTTCATCGCAAAGGAACAGCCCGACGTCCTCTGCCTGCAGGAGATCAAGGCAACGATCGATCAGCTCCCGATGTGGCTCTGTGACATCGAGGGCTATGCCTGTCACTGGCACGGCGGCAAAGGTTATTCCGGCGTTGCGCTCCACGTTCGACGGCCGGCGGGAAGAGATGAAATCGAATTCGTTCATCCGTCGTTCGATTACGAGAACCGCATCGTCACCGCCCGCCTGCCACAGTTCACGGTGGCGTCGATCTATGTGCCGAACGGCGGAAAGGACTTCGCCGCCAAGATGCGCTTCCTTGAAGCGCTGGATGCGTGGGCAGCCGATTCGGAGGCCGCTGGAAGTCCACTCGTGCTCTGCGGTGACATGAATGTCGCACTCACCGACATGGACGTGCATCCAAAGGAACGGAAGCCCGGCGTGATCGGACAGCGGCCGGACGAGCGGGCACTGATGGAACGCATCATCAGCCGTGGACTGGTTGACGTCCACCGCAAGATGGAGCCGGACAACGAGAATCTGTTCACCTGGTGGGCGCCGTGGCGTAACCTGAAACAGCGGAACATCGGCTGGCGACTGGACCTGATCCTCGCCTCCCGGCAGATCGCCGACCGTACGACATCATGCGTCGTGCAACGGGAATTCGGCGCAAGCGATCACGGCCCTGTCATCGCGGAATTCTCGCTGTGAGTTTGTCGAGCAGCTCGGTAGGGTCGCCCCACTTTGCCGGTCCGCAGTCCGCGCCCCTTTTCAGATTCAAGAAACTCACCATGAACAAACTCCTTCCCGCCACCCTCCTCGCCCTTACCGCCGCACCGGCACTGGCCCAACCATCCGCCAGGCTGAACGCGAGCACTGCATCCCGGTTGGCGGCCCTTCCCCTTGCGTGCGTTCACAAGGAATACCCTAACAAGATCGCGCACGTCCTCAACTCGCCCGCGGACGTCAAGGCGCCACACCAGCTGACGCCTGCGTTCTACGGATGCTATGACTGGCATTCCTCGGTGCATGGTCACTGGTTGCTGGCGCGACTGGTGCGCGAGTTCCCGGACGCGGCCTTCGTTCCAGCAGCGGTGGCGGCCCTCAAAAGGAGCCTCACGACCGCGAACATCGCGGCGGAAGTCTCGTACCTGAACGGTACGGGACGCGAATCCTTCGAACGACCGTACGGACTGGCGTGGCTCCTGCAACTCGCCGCCGAACTTCGCGAGATGCAGACGCCTGACGCGGCGGCATTGTCGTCGGCGCTCAAGCCCCTGGAAACCGCCGTGGTAAACCGGATTGCCGATTGGCTACCGAAGCTCGCCTATCCCATCCGCGAAGGAGAGCATCCGCAATCGGCGTTCTCGTTCGGGTTGATCCTCGACTACGCGCGGCTTTCGAACCCGGTGCTCGCAACGACACTGGTCTCGAAGGTCAGGGAATTTCACCTCGAGGACCGCAACTGCCCGATCAACTACGAGCCGTCAGGCCAGGACTTCCTTTCGCCGTGCCTCGCCGAGGCGGACCTGATGCGACGCGTGTTGTCGCCCGCGGAATTCGCCACGTGGCTGTCGGCGTTCCTGCCGGAGATTCCGAAAACCGCGACGGCGGCGTGGCTGCCGATCGGCGTCGTCACCGACAAGACCGATGGCAAGCTCGCCCACCTCGACGGCCTGAACCTCAGCCGCGCCTGGATGCTGGACGGGATCGCCAGTGGACTGCCGCCTGACGACGCACGGCGACCCGCTTTGCTGGCGGCGGCGCAAACGCACGCCACCAGCGGGCTGGCTTCCGTCACCGGCGAACATTACGCCGGCGCGCACTGGCTCGGCAGCTTCGCGGTCTATCTCACCACGCGTCGCGGCCTGGGGAAATAAGCGCTCCCGTCATTCGCCGCGCAGGGCCACGATGGGATCGACCCCGCTCGCCCGCCGCGCCGGCATGTAGCTCGCGAGCATGCCGACCCCGATCATGGCCAGCGACATCGCCGCGAACACGACCGGATCGACCGCCTTCACGTCGTAGAGCAGCGCACCCAGGAGCCGCGTCGCCGCGAAAGCGGCAACGATGCCGATGACCACGCCCACCAGCACCACCTTCGTGCCCTGCGAGACGACCTGGCGGCGCACGACGCCCGCCGTCGCACCCAGCGCCATGCGCACGCCGATCTCCCTCGTGCGCTCGGCGACCACGTACGAGAGCACGCCGTAGAGCCCGACGGCACCGAGGATCAGCGCCAGCCCGGAGACGATGCCTAACGTCAACATCGTGAACGAGAGCTGTACCATGGAGCGTTCGGCCAGGAATTCCATCGTGAACTCGCGATACACGGGGGCCTCGGGCGCAACCTGGCGGACCAGCTCGCGCACCTCACCCGTCAGGTTGGCGGCGCGTGATGACTTCACCACGTAGGCCGGTGAACCCATCGCCCATGCGTCTGGTACCGGACCGGTGAGCGGGTAATACACGGCCGCCTCGCCGGCCTCGCGCCAATCGTCCTGCTTCACATCGTCCACGACCCCCACGACGTTGTACCAGGGACCATTGCCGGGCCGGCGCACGCGTTGGCCGATCGCGTTCTGGTCCGGCCAGAGCTTCTGCGCCGCCGACCGGCTGAGGATGATGCTCGTGTTAGGCGTAACAGCCTCGGATTCGGTGAACGCGCGCCCCGTCAGGAGGGTGATACCCATCGCGCGGAAGTAATCGCCACCGGCAAAGTTCTGGTCGAGCAGCACGCCACCGCCGTCATCGGACATCGCGTCGGTGAGGAAGCGGCCGCCGCCGGTACCCTCATCGAGCGGGATATTGTTGACGACACCGACCGCGGTCACACCCGGCAGGGCGCGCAACCGGTTCATGAAATCGTTATGCAGCGCTCCCCACGTCGGGCCGTCGACGAGGTGGGGTTGATTCGGCGCAAACTGGAACGTGTAGATGTCCTTGGTCTCGTATCCGGGCTTCACGTTGCGAAGCCGCTGAAAGCTCTGCACCAACAGCGCCGACCCGATGAGCAGCACCAGCGCCAGGGCGGCCTGGCCAACGACGAGGGCGTCGCGGCCCCAGTGCCGGCCACCTGTGGATCCCCGCCCACCTTCGCGCAGGCGGCGCAGATCCGGCGCCGCCGCCGAAAGCGCCGGCACGATACCGCAGGCGAGCGCGGCGACCAGCACGAGAACGAACGTCGCCAGGAGCACCCATCCGTCCACGCCTACGGTCGTCAGGCGGGGAATGCCCTCTGGCGCCGCCTGGAGGAACAGCGGCAGGGTCACCATGCTCAGGATGACGGCGAGCACACCGGCCGGGATGGCCACCAGCAGCGCTTCCGAAACCTGCAGGCGCGCGAGCTGCCCCTGCGACGCACCGATGGCGTGCCGGACCGCCAGGTCACGCTTCCGGCTTTCCGCGCGGACCACGAAGAGATTCGCCACGTTGGCCAGCGCGATCAGGAGCACCACCGATACGGCGCCGAGCAGCACCCACAGCGACGTGCGGGCCGTGGGGCCCACCAGCCGATCGAGAATAGGATCGACTATCGCCCGGTGCTGGCCGATGAGTCGTGCATAGTTAGGCGATCCCCCAAAGCGGGCCGGCAGGTTCTTCGCGACCTGGGTCAGTTCGGTCGCCAATTGCTCGCGCGTGACTCCCTCCTTCATGCGCGCCACGACCGGCATGCCGAGTTGTCCCGGCTGGACCTGGCTCAACTGCGCTTCGCCCGCGACCCAGAGAAGCGTTCCGTCGTCGGGGAAGTGGAATTCGGGGGGCATGACCCCGATGACCTGCCGCATCTGGCCGGATACGAAGTATGATCGGCCGATGACGGCCGAGTCGCGACCGAACCACGTGTCCCACAACCGGTCACTGATCACGACCACCCGATCGCCGTCTTCCCGAACCGGAAGTCGCCCGACCATGGGCCGCACGCCAAGCGTGGCGTACATGTCGTTCGTCGGGAACGCCATGGAAATGCGCTCGACGCGGTCGTCCGTGCGCAGCGTCGACGTCCCTCCGCCAAAGACGAAGATCCCGTCGAGGAGCTTCGAGTTCTCCTTGTATTCGAAATAGAAATCGAAGCCGAGGCCGAAGCGATCCGGGAGATCGGAACCGGGCGCGGTGCCCGAAAGCACCACCAGCCGATCCGCACGCTGGAAGGGAAGTGGCTGCAGGAGGACCGTGTTGACGACGCTGAACATCCCGGTCACGGCGCCGATGGCAAGCGCCAACGTGCCGACCGAGGTAATCAGGAATCCCGGGGTACGGAGCAGTCCGCGCCACGAGTGCCGAAGGTCCGTCATCCACTGTGCGATCACGATTCGCGTCCTCGAGTGTTGTCGAGCGTTTTCGACACCGGTCAGGACCGGGTGGTTTGCCCATTACGGCGCCACGCGAGGGCAGTTTCAACGCCCTGTCCCTGTCCCCAACGGCGCAGGCACACGGGCAACCGGGCCCGGCCACCATTTTCACATTCGCGCAGTCGCGCGTTAGGCAGGTCGGCCTGCTGGTTTCCCCATAGTTGAATCCCTTGCGCATCGCGCCCGATTCCGTCAGCCTTCAGGGCGTTCAACAAGGGAGTCGCCAATGCCGGATTCCTGGTCGCCGGTCCCTGATCCATCCGGTGCGTTCGAGCCGCCTCGACGCAACCCTCCAACCGCGGTTGGAGTGGCCACGCCACCACCGCCTCGTGGCGGCCGGCCCAACTACGCGGATCGCAGGGTCATGCGACGACGACGGCTGGCGTCCGCTTTTGCCGGCAGCATCCTGTCAGCGTCCGCGGCGGCACTCGCGACCGCCGGCAGCGTCTGGCTCATGGTTGCCGGCGCCGGATTGGGCGGTATTGGTGGCATGCTGCTGTATCGTTCGGTGCGTCCGGCCGGATGGTCCCGGATATCCCGGGCATTTACCCTCAACCGAAGTACCTGAACCCAGCCATTCAGTGCCTAACGCCGAGTTCGCACGGTGGCGACCGTCAGGCCGATGAGGCGGGAGACGATGACCGCGATGTACATGATACCGGCGAACGACGCGATCATGACGAGCCCGCGTGCCATCGGCGTGACGGGAAGGATGTCACTGAGCCCCACGCTGGACAGCACGGCAACGCTGAGGTAGAGCAGTTGGAGCCACGTTCTGGGGCCGGCATCCGGTCCGGAGAAACTTCCCGGAATCAACGTTTCGCAGGCCACGAATGCGTAGGCAAACGCCCAGGCGAGCAGCGTAAACGTCGCGCCGGCGGCAAACAGTTCGTCGGTCGTTGCGACGTCGTCCTGCAGCATGTAGGCGATAAGGCTCCCGGTCGCGTAGAAATAGAACGCCGCTTCGAGGAGCGCAGCGGTAGCCCGTAGTCCGGGGTCCGGCTGCACGAGTGTGATGATCGACAGCGCGATGACCGGTACGGCCAGCAGCAGGCCGAGCCAGGTGAGCCACGGACTTCGCCTGACGACCCACAGCGCTACGCCGAGCACAATCAATCCGAAAATGCCGAACATTGTTCGCCCGCTCGGCGATGCCACCATGAATGGATATAGCAGCAAGCCGAGTAACTGCACGCCGAGCAGGCCAGCCGATGGATTCCGGCGAAGGGTGGACAGGAAGCTCATGACGAATTGTTCATCGATGACGTGCGATCGGATAGC
>CBIHMX010000072.1:0-8856 GCA_966211115.1 uncultured Gemmatimonadaceae bacterium
ATTCGTTCACTGCGGGCCGTCGTTCGCTGGTCGCTTTGCGTCTGCTAGGGCCGTATCTCCTGACCCTGTGCGTTGTGATAGTGGCCGTGCTCGGGGGACCAGACCTGGCCATTCCCGCCCTGCCGGCGTGTAAGGGCGAGGGCGATGAGGCCAACGGCCGCCAACACACCGACGATCGCGAAGGCGCGACTTCGCATCTTCTGTGCGCGCTTCACCATCTCCCGATGCTGGCGTTCAGCCTCCGATCGCTGTTTGCGCTCTTCGCGCCTGGAGTCTTTTGAGACGTTTGCCATACTCGCCAAGAAAGGACGGGATGAGCCGTCGGGCAAGTCCGCTTTCTCGCCCAATCGCTCATTGCCGCCGGGGATGATAGTTTTTCAGCGACCGCGACATTTCCGATTCCCCCGGACTGCCCTATCGATGCGCCGACTTTTCCTCATTGCCGTTGGCTCGCTCACCCTCGCCGCCTCGTCGTCTTCACCCGGTCTCGCGCAGAACGGGTCGCTGGACGCCGAATTGCTCAAGGGCATCGCCTTCAGGTCGATCGGACCGGGCTTCGTCACCGGCCGAATCGCCGACGTGGAGATCGACCCGAAGGACACGAACATCTGGTACGTCGCGACCGCGTTTGGTGGCTTGTGGAAGACGGTCAACCGAGGCGTCACGTTCGAGCCGATCTTCGACGAAGGTCCCTCGTTCACGCTCTGTTGCGTCGTCGTCGACCCGCGTAACTCGAACATCGTCTGGTTAGGCACGGGCGAGAACCACAGCCAGCGCTCGGCTCACTTTGGCGACGGCGTGTACAAGTCGACCGATGCGGGGAAGACCTGGCGCCGGGTCGGCCTCGAAACGTCGGAGCACATCGGGAAGATCGTGATCGATCCCCGTAACTCGAACGTCGTTTATGTCGCCGCGCAGGGACCCCTCTTCTCGCCGGGCGGGGAGCGCGGCCTGTACAAGACCACCGACGGCGGCGCGACCTGGACGGCGGTGCTGCAGATCAGCGAAAACACCGGCGTGACCGACCTGGTGCTCGACCCGAAGAACCCCGACGTGCTGTACGCCTCGGCGTATCAGCGACGCCGCCATGTCGGCCAGGCGATCGGTGGCGGGCGTGAAGCCGGGATCCACAAGTCGACCAACGGCGGGCGGACGTGGACGAAACTGACGAACGGCCTGCCGAAGTGCGACATCGGCCGCATTGCGCTGGCGATCGACGGACGCAGGAATCCCACGGAGCTGTACGCCCTCGTGGAAGCACAGGGTGGCCAGGGCTTCTACAAGACCTCCAACGGCGGCGGGTCCTGGACTCGTTATGGCAAGCAGGATGCGCCGCCGGCGCGCGGTGGTGGCGGGGGCGGCGGTAGAGGGGGCGCGGGACGCGGTGGCCGCGGTAGCGCAACGGCCGACAGCCTGGCGACCCACTGTGTGGGCGCGTCGCTCGCGATCGACTCGACGAAGACGTGGTTCAGCAACGGCGCCGGCCAGTACTACTCCGAGATCTTCGTCGATCCGTGGCGCCCGGGCACGATGTACTCGGTGTCGACGAACATTTCGCGCTCGACGGACTGGGGCGCGACCTGGAGCGCGGCGGGCTGGGACCAGGGCCAGCCGTCGGCCACGTCGAATCCGGTGCACTTCGACCATCACGAGCTGGAGTTCGATCCGGTGAATCGCAACCATCTGTTGTTAGGCAACGACGGCGGGTTGTACGAATCCTACGACAACGGTGCCACCTGGCGGTTTTTCGCCAACCTGCCCGTGACGCAGTACTACCGGGCGTCGACGGACAACGCGAAACCGTTCTATCGCGTCTGCGGCGGCACGCAGGACAACTTCTCGATGTGCGGTCCCTCGCGGACGACGAATCCGTGGGGCATCCGGAACAGCGACTGGTTCATCGTCGCCGGTGGCGACGGGTTCCAGACGCGCGGCGACCCGGAAGACCAGAACATCATCTACGCCGAGTCGCAGAACGGAGGGCTCTCCCGTTTCGACGTGCGCGAAGGGCGGGGAACAGGCATCCGGCCGAACCCCCAGCAGTTCGTCCAGAACGATGACGAAGCCGGCGGCGCGCCTGGCCGCGGTGGCCGGGGTGCTGGCGCCGATACGACGGCCGGTCGCGGGGGTGGCGAGGGTCGCGGCGGTCGTGCGGGTGGTCCCTCGGACCGCTGGAACTGGGATGCGCCGGTGATGATCAGCCCGCACCTCTCCACGCGCCTGTATTTCGGCAGCCAGTTCCTGTACCGGTCCGACAATCGCGGCGACACCTGGGTGCGCGTGAGCCCCGACCTGTCGCGGGATCTCGATCGCGACACGTTGCCGATCATGGGCAAGGTCTGGCCAGCCGGCTCGGTGGCGCTCAATGGATCGACGACGGCGCTCAGCAACATCGTGACGATCGACGAATCGCCCCTGCTCGAGGGACTGATCTGGGTCGGCACCGACGATGGACTCGTTCAGGTGACCGAAGACGGTGGAAAGAACTGGCGCCGCATCGAGGACTTCCCCGGCGTGCCGAAGTTCACGTATGTCGCCGATGTGTATCCGTCTCCGCGCGACGCCAACACGGTGTTCGTGGTGCTCAACAACTGGCAGCGCGGCGACTACAAGCCGTACCTCGTGCGCAGCACGGACCGTGGTCGAACGTGGACGAATATTTCCGCCAACCTGCCGGCGAAGCACGACGTGTGGTCGGTGGCGCAGGATCATGTGAACGGCAACCTGCTCTTCGTCGGCACCGAGTTCGGCGTTTCGGTGAGCGTCGACGGCGGCGCGAACTGGACGCCGCTCAAGGGCGGGCTCCCCTCGATCCAGGTGCGCGACATCCAGATCCAGAAGCGCGAGACCGACCTCGTGTTAGGCACGTTCGGCCGTGGCTTCTACATTCTCGACGACTACACGGCGCTCCGCGAGGTGACGCCGGCGTCGCTGGCCGAGGACGCGCGACTGTATCCGTTGCGCCACGCGTATTCGTTCAACAATTCCGGCCTTGGTCCGGCCGGCAGCGCCGGCATCGGGGCGTTGTCGGGGAACTATCAGGTCCAGAACCCGCCGTCCGGTGCGGTCTTCACCTATCACGTCAGGCAGGCCATGCCGGCCGACACGCGGTTGGTGCTCACGATCGAGAACCAGACCGGCCAGCAGGTGCGGCGGTGTGAGCTCGACAAGGCCACCGGGTTGCGCCGCGTGGCGTGGAACCTCGTGTCTGACACCCCACCGCCGGGTCGCGGTGGTGCGGCCGGCAGGGCAGGTGGCGCCGGCGGGCGGGGAGCTGGTGCCGCTGCTCCGGCCGATACGTCGGCCACCGGCGGGCAGGGCGGCGTTCCATCGTGCACCGCACCAGCGGGTCGTGGTGGTGGCCGCGGCGGCGGCGGCCAGCGCGTGCCTAACGGTTCTTACACGGCCTCGATCGGCCGAATGGTGGGTACGACCGTCACAGCGATCGGTCCGTCCCAGTCGTTCATGGTGCTGCCATTGCCGCAGTAACGTCCAAACAGGTTGCCACGAGGGGCACAGAGGAAGAACTCCGTGCCCCTTTTTGACACGGCGGTTCAGGGGCCTGCGACGCGGCAGTTGTCTGGAATGCAACCACATCAGGTGAGCTGCCGCGAATGCCTCGATTCCTGCTTGTCCTGTCGTTGCTCGTGTTGTCGCTTGGCTGTTCAGATGCCGCGGGGCCCGACGGCGATGGCGTCCGCATTCGCATCGGCAACGACTCGGAGTCGTCCTTTACCAGCGTCGCGGTCACGTTTCCCGAGGATCAGGTCGACTACGGTTCCGTCGAAGCGGGGAGCACTAGCGACTACCGCCGGGTTTCCGTGGCGTATCGCATGGCGTACGTCGTCGTGCGCATCGGAAGCACGGAACAGCAGATCCAGCCGATCGACTACGTCGGTGAGGAACCGCTCGAACCCGGCCGTTACACCTATTCGTTGTCCTTTTTGGACGGCTACCTCCAGCTCGAGTTGAAGCGCGACGATTGACCCGGAAAACAGCGTCTGACCCCGTTTCTGGGTGGCGCTGGGGAGAGTTTGCGTCAGATTCACGCGCATCCTCTGGCCCGGTCGCCCATGAGAGTCGCGCTCAACCGCCTCGCCATTTCAGTCACCCCGCTGCTGGTCCTCGGCGTTTCCTTGCCTGAGACGCCAGCGGAAGAGTTGTGGCGTGACGTCGAAGTCATCCGCACGGAACACGGTGTGCCCCACATTCGCGCGCGAACGCTGCGAGCCGGGGGATATGCGCTGGCGTGGGTGATGTCCGAGGACCATGGCCCGCGAACCGTGATGAATGTCCTGCGGGCGAGCGCCGGAATGGGCCGCGTCTTCGGGCACGACAGCATCGAGTACGACTTCGCCGCCTGGAAGGACCGGCAGCGCGCCATGGAGTGTTTTCACCGCCTCCACGAACACACCCGGGACGTCTACGAAGGATTTGCAGCCGGCCTGAATCGCTGGGTGGAGTTGCACCCCGACGATTTTCCGCCACATGTGCCGAAATTCATCGGCTACGACGTGGCCGCGCTCGATATCGGTGGCACGTCGGCGGGAACCATTCGACGCTATCAGCGGCTGCTCGATCCTGAAGCGCGGCGGGACAGCTCGTCAGGCGAAGCGGAGGCCGGAACCGAGGGACAGGCGCGTGACAACGTCGGGTCCAACGCGTGGGCGTTCGCGCCGAGTCGCACGCGGTCAGGCAAGGCGATCCTGCTGCGCAACCCACACCTCAACTGGAACGCGGGCTACTACGAAGCCCACCTGACGGTCCCGGGGATCATCGATTTCTACGGCGACTTCCGTATCGGCGGTCCGTTCGTGGTGATCGGCGGGTTCAATCGGTACCTGGGGTTTGCCACGACGAACAACCAGCAGGACCTCGACGAGTTGTATGCGCTCGACGCGGATCCGGAAAAGCCGGATCACTACCTGTTCGACGGCACGTCGGTCCCGCTGCATCGCGACCTGGCGACGGTCACGTTCCGGAACGGCGATGCGCTCGCTACCGAAACGCGGGAACTCTGGAGCACGCCGCTGGGGCCGGTCGTCCAGCGTGCGAACGGCAGGATTTACGTCGTGAAAACAGCTGGTGAAGGCGACTTCCGCGCCGGTGAGCAATTTCTGCGCATGATGCAGGCGAAGTCGCTGAAGGAATACCAGGACGCGATGAAAATGCGCGCCCGGATGACGTCGCACTTCACGTACGCCGATCGCGACGGCAACATCTATTACATCTGGATGGCTGGGTTGCCGGTGCTGCCGCACCCGTCCGGAGGCGACACCACCGCCGTGCCGGCGAGCGAGACGCGACAGGTGTGGACGCGTTATGTGCCGTTCGACTCGCTGCCGCAGGTGCTCAACCCGCGCGGCGGCTACATCCATAACGAGAACAGCTCGCCGCACTGGACAAACCTGAACGCCCCGCTCGATACGAACAATCCGTACCCCAATTTCGAGCCGCCATCCCTGTCGTTGCGCAGCCAGCACGCGCTGGAGCTGGTCAGCGGGAACAGGAAGCTGTCGCTCGAGGATGTCGTGAAGCTCAAGCACAGTTATCGGATGCTGCTTGCCGATCGCGTCAAGGCGGACCTGATCGCGGCCGTGAAAGCGACGAACCCGACTGCCGACGTGGCCGAGGCCCTGGCGTTGATCGAGAAGTGGCGGAACACATCCGAACCGGATAGTCGCGGTGGTTCGCTCTTCGAAGTCTGGTGGCAGCGTTATGCACAGGGCACCCCGGACTCGATGCGTTACGCGCAGAAGTGGCTCGCGAGCAATCCCGTGAAGACGCCGTCGGGATTGAGCGACCACGACAAGGCTGCCGATGCCTTTGCCTGGGCGGTGTCGGAGACCGCGCGGCGGTACGGGCGCTGGGACGTCACGTGGGGTGAAGTGCACCGCGTCCGGCGGGGGAATGTCGACGTCCCGGTCGGCGGATGCGGCGGCGCGTTAGGCTGTTTTCGCGTGCTCAATTTCGGTCGGGCCGCCGACGGAAAGCTCGAGGCTAATGGCGGCGACGGCTGGGTACTGGCGGTGGAGTTTGGCGACGAGCCGAGAGCGTATTCGGTGCTGGCGTATGGTGAGAGCCCCGACTCGACCTCACGATGGCACGCTGACCAGGCGGAGCGTTTCGCAACGGGGAACTACAAGAAGGTGGCGTTCCTCGAGAAGGACATCGACGCGGGAGCTGTGCTACGGTATCGGCCGGGGGAGAAGCAATAACGTGAGGACGTGAGGACGTGAGGACGTGAGGACGTGATGACGTGAGGACGTGAGGACGTGAGACGTGAAGGGAAAAAAATGGCGTCCGATGAAAATGGAATGAACGGGCAACAGCTCAGTCCTGTCGACGAATTCCAGCGCGCGGTGCATCGACGTGATGTGGCGGGCTTGCGACGCGTGCTTGAGGGCAGCGCAGAGGTCCGGGCGGCGATCAATGAGCCGCTATTTGGTTTCGATTCGCCCGCATTGGTGAGCGTCGCTGGTAGCGGCGACGTCGCTCTCGTTGATGTGCTGCTCGAATTCGGCGCTGACCCAAACCGGAAAAGCGCCTGGTGGGCTGGTGGTTTTCACCCACTGTATGGTGCCGACGATAAAGTGGCCGCGATCCTGCTCGCCGCCGGTGCGGTCGCTGATGCGTGCGCGGCGGCACACCTGGATCGTCCGGACCTCCTGCGCGAGATGTTGACGAAGAATCCGGCACGCGTCCACGAACGCGGTGGCGATGGCCAGATGCCACTGCACTTCGCCCGTTCACGCGCGGTGATTGATCTCCTGCTCGATGCAGGCGCGGATATCGACGCGCGAGACATCGATCACCGGTCCACGGCCGCCGAGTGGATGCTGGGCGCCGATCCCGACCCGGAACAGGGTCGTACCGAGCTTGCCCGGTACCTGGTTGAACGGGGTGCGGCCGCTGACGTGTTCATGGTGGCCGCGTTAGGCCTCACCGGCCGCGCGCGCCAGATGCTCGATCGGGATCCCCAACTCGTAACGTTGCGAACAGGGCAGGGCGATTACGCTGAAAGGCCGCCCAGCAGCTACCACATCTACCTCTGGACGCTGGGATCCAACCTCTCACCGCTCCATGTGGCGGCAAAGTTCGGCCGAAAGGAGACGCTGAGCGTCCTCAAGTCGTATGCACCGCCAGTCGAACAGTTGCTGTTCGCCTGCCACGTCGGAGATGGAGCCGAAGCGCGCCGCCTGGCGGCCGAACATCCCGGATTCCTGGCGACGCTGAGCGCTACGCAGCAGCGCGCCCTCACCGACGAAGCCTGGGCCGCCAACGCACCCGCCGTCCGCCTGCTTCTCGAACTCGGTTTCGATCCATCCGTCCCAAGCTTGTCGGGTCCCCGCACCGGGACCGCACTGCACTGCGCCGCCTGGGAAGGCTCGGTCGCGTGCGTCGAGGCGATCCTCGACTATCCCGCCGGCCGGTCGCTCCTGAATGCCCGGGAGACGAACTGGAACGGCACGCCACTCAGCTGGTGCTGCCACGGATCGCGCCATTGCGGCAACGCGAACGCCGATCACGCAGGCGTCGCGAAAGTCCTGATTGCCGCCGGCGCGGAAATCACAGCCAACATGGCCGACTGGGATTGTTCCGATCCGATCGCCGGCGTCATCCGCCAGGTGCTGGGCAGTCGTTAGGCCCGCTGCGGGCGCTTCCTCGCCAGCCGATTTTGCACCGCCGGGCTCGTGATCTCGCGCAGGGCATCCTTCCCGATCCAGCGAGCGGTGGAATCCCCGGAACCCGCCAGCCGTTTCGCTGACGCGATCGCCGCCTTGTTGAGGGATGGATTCCGCTTGCCGATCGATCGAAGTGCCCAGTTCACCGCCTTCTTCACGAAATTGCGATCGTCCGAAGCTTCACGTTCGATCAGCTTCAGCCCCTTCAGGTAGTTCGCGTCGGGCGCAGCCTTGTCGTGCACCGTGAGGCTGGCGAGCATGGCGAAGGCCGCGCGCTTCACGAACTCCTCCTTCCGGCTCGACCACTCGCTCACCTTGGCCCAGGCGTGCGGACTGCGATCCCATAACACGAACGTCGCGGTATCGCAGACTGCCCAGTTGTCGAACGCTTTCGCCCAGCGTTCCATCTGCGCGGACGTCACCTTCGCCGGCTCGCCCACCATCGAGGCGAGCATGCGCGCTTCATACCAACCCGTCTTCCATAGCGCTTCCGACAACGCGTGGTTCTTGCCGAGTTCCTTGGCGAGACCTTTCATCGTGCCCATCGACACGCCGAAGACTTTCTTGGCGACGATGCCGTACCGCGCCATGCCATCGCGATTTTTTCGCGATCCGCGCTGCTCCAGCCACGCGAGCGCATAAGCGACGTCGCCCCCGACGTCACGGGCCGGTGTTTCACGTTTTCGAATAGCCATGCGCTCGAGGCAAAATCAGTACACGTCTCAAAACACCAGCCCCAGCTCCCAGCTTCAGCGCCGATACAAATCTCCAAACAACGCCATCGCCCCCACCCGGATCACCGTACGATTCACCTCGTCGGCGACCACGCGCCTGGCCTCTGCGTACAGGCCCGTCCTTGCCCCCAATCGCCACCGGAGACCCGCCCCGAAATGGCTCCCGAACCGATTGGCGTTGTACCGCGCGTCGAGCACTGGATTGCGGAATGCGCTCGAAAGCGCGTGCACCGCGAACCCCGCGAGAGCATAGGGAGAAACCCGACCATCACGGTTCGCCAACCAGACGCCGCTCATCCCGACCGACAACGCGAAATAGTCGCCTGTGAACCGTTCGCTCGTAGAATCCTCGGCGACGAGCGTTTCCGTGTGCGACGCCGTCAGTATCGCCATTTCGCCCTGGAGGCGCACGGACCGTCCACGCATCCAGCCAAGAT